>NZ_QQWV01000021.1:0-71953 GCF_003951715.1 Sphingomonas sp. ABOLH
GTGTCGGATCGCGCCGGGCCGCCTCCACCGCGCGATCGAACAGGCTGGGCCGGATCGGCGCGCTGTCATTGGCGGGGCGGGGGTCGGCGGCCATGCCCTGTCCCTACGCCCGCCGTCGCATGCGGCACAAGCCAGTCATCATATTGTCGTCGTTTCGCCATGCCGCTTTCATCGAACCGCAACCGCCCTGTCGCAGCGATGCGCCAACGACAGCCGCAGGGAGGGTGCCGGCACGGTCGGCGTCCAACGAAGCGGGGAATCTCCATGGCGAACAACGACCTGACCATCGGTTATGACGATGGCGATATCGAAACCAATCCGAGCACCGGGCCGAGCCTGCAGGACCTGGTCGACCAGCGTTATTCGCGGCGCCAGGCGCTGCGCGGCGGCGCGTCGACTGCGGCGGTCGCCGTGTTCGGCGGATCGCTGCTCGCCGCATGCGACGACAAGGTCCAGGGCATCGACAATACGCCGCCGGTCGTCGGCGGCACCTCGACCGGCGCGACCAGCGCGGGCCGGGTCGTCACGCTGACCGGGACCGCGACCGACGACAATGCGATCGTCAGCCAGACCTTTACCCAGGTGTCGGGCCCGACCGTCGCCCTGTCGAGCACGACGCCGGGCACCGCGACCTTCATCGCGCCGGCCGTATCGGCGGCGAGCAACCTCGTCTTCCGCTACACCGCGACCGACGTGAAGGGCGCGAGCAGCAGCAGCGACATCACCGTCGCGGTATCGCCGCCGGCGCTGGGCTTCACCGCCGTCGCCAAGAGCCTGGCCGATGTGGTCAGCATCCCGTCGGACTATACCGCGACCGTGGTGTACCGCCTGGGCGATCCGATCAACGCCGCCACGTCGGCCTTTGCCAATAACGGCACCGACAGCGGCTATTCGGCGCGCGCGGGCGATCATCACGACGGCATGAGCTATTTCGGGCTGGCGGCCAGCGGCACCACGCCCGACGCGAACAATTCTACGCGCGGCCTGCTGGTGATGAACCACGAGAATATCTCGGAACAATATCTCCACGTCGCCGGGCAGACGGTGGTCAACGGCGCGCGGCCGACGTCCGAAGTCGTCAAGGAAATGGAATGCCACGGCGTGTCGGTCATTGAGGTGACGCAGAGCTCGGCCGGCTGGAGCTATGTCCAGGGATCGTCGCTGAACCGCCGCATCACCCCCTATACGCCGATGGTGTTCAGCGGCCCGGTGAAGGGCAGCGCGCTGCTGTTCACCGCCTATTCGCCCGACGGCACGGCGGGACGCGGCACGATCAACAACTGCGCCAACGGCCATATGCCGTGGGGCACCTACATGACGTGCGAGGAAAACTGGGCGGGTTATTTCCGGCGCGACAGCGGCGACAATGCGCAGCGCACCGCGCTGGTCGGGGCCAAGTCGACCCAGGCGTTCACCCGCTATGGCCTGTCGCAGCGCAGCGGCAATTACGGCTGGACAACGGCGGCCGAAGCGACCGCCGGCGCGACGCTGATCGGCAAGTTCAACGCGACGATCGACCCGACCAAGCCGGTGAGCGGCACCGGCGATTTCCGCAACGAGCCGAACCAGTACGGCTGGTGCGTCGAGATCGATCCCTATGATCCGACCTCGACCCCGCGCAAGCGCACCGCGCTCGGCCGCATGAACCATGAGGGCTGCTGCCCCGGCCGCGCCATCGCCGGCGTGAAGCCCGCCTTCTACATGGGCGACGACGCGCAGAACGAATATATCTACAAGTTCGTGTCGAACACGGCCTGGGTCGCGGCGGATGCGACCGCCAGCAACCGGCTGGCCATCGGCGACAAATATCTTGATTCGGGCACGCTGTACGTCGCCAGGTTCAATGCCGATGGTTCGGGCGAGTGGATCGCGCTGGTGTTCGGGCAGAACGGCCTGACCGCCGGCAACGCGCTCTATCCCTTCGCCGATCAGGCCGATGTGCTGACCCATTGCCGTCTGGCGGGCGATGCGGTGGGCGCCACCCGGATGGACCGTCCGGAATGGACCGCGGTCAATCCGGCGACCGGCGAGATGTACTGCACGCTGACCAACAACTCGTCGCGCTCGCCGGCGCAGGTCGATGCCGCCAACCCGCGGTCCTATATCGACCCGAAGGTCAACAGCACGTCGCGTTCGACCGGCAACGCCAACGGCCATATCATCCGCCTGCGCGAAGCCGGCGACACGACCGAGGCGACGCGCTTCACCTGGGACGTCTATGCCTTCGGTGCGGGATCGGACCTCGACCCGACCAACATCAACCTGTCGGGCCTCGACGCCACCAACGACTTTTCCAGCCCCGACGGGCTGTGGTTCGGCAAGCCGTCGAACGCGTCGGGCCAGGTCACGCCGGTGCTGTGGATCCAGACCGATGACGGCGCGTACACCGACGTCACCAACTGCATGATGCTGGCGGCGATGCCGGGCAGCGTCGGCGATGGCGGCACGCGCACCATCACCAATACCGGCGTGTCGGCGACCAGCACCGCGACGACCCGCATCGGCAAGACGCCGGGCACCGCGCTGCGCCGCTTTCTGGTCGGACCGGTCCAGTGCGAGATCACCGGCATCGAATCGACGCCGGACGGCCGGTCGCTGTTCGTCAACATCCAGCATCCGGGCGAAGGCGGCAATTTCGACAAGCCGACGAGCAACTGGCCGGCGCTCCCGACCAGCGGCAGCAGCGTGATCCCCGCGACGTCGGCCGGCACCGCGGGCACCCGTCCGCGTTCGGCGACGATCGTCATCACCAAGAAGGACGGCGGCGTCGTCGCGCTGTAACCGACCTGCCCAGCGCAGTCGGGACGGGCGGTGGTCTGAGGACCGCCGCCCGTTTTGCGTTCAAAGTTCACTAAGTTCACACTCGTGACGTTTTGCGCGTCGGGCGGGTTCTGGTTGGTTGGGTGCGGGCGCGGGCAGGGGATGCATCGTGCCAGCGGCGCGGCGTGTAGGAAAGTCCGGGGGGGCGGGGGCGCGTCTCAACGCCCGGATTTATCCGGGGTCCCGCTTCTTGGCGGCCGAAGAAGGAGAAGCGGGACCCCGGGTCTAGCCCGGGGTGACGGTTGGTGCGGTGGTTCCGCTCAGTAAATTCCGTCGATTTCCATCGTCAGGCGCGGGGCAGGGGGATTAAGGAGCAGGCTGCGCTTGTCGCCCTGCAGCACCTCGTCGCGACGCAGCCGGTCGTAGCGCGCGCGCGCCGCTGCCGACGCATCCGCGCCGTCGCGCAGGATGGTCGGTTTCAGGAACACGAACAGGGTGCGCTTCTGGCGGCTTTCGGTGCGGCCCTTGAACAGTTCGCCGATCACCGGAAGGCTGCCGAGGATCGGCACCTGGCTGCGGAGCCGCTGATAATCGTCGCTGGTCAGGCCGCCGAGCACGATCGTCTGGCCATTGTCGGCTAGGACGGTGGTGTTGGCTGAGCGCTTGTTGGTGATGATGTCGGCCGCACCACTGACCTGGGTCGGGGCGATAGAGGATGCTTCTTGGCTCACCTCCAGCCGGATCGTGTCGCCGGCATTGATGCGCGGCAGGACGCGGAGGGTAATGCCGACGTCCTTGCGTTCGATGGTGGTGTAGGGGTTGGCGGTGCCGTTGCCGGTCAGGATCGAACCCGTCACGAACGGCACTTCCTGCGCCACGACGAACTCGCCGAGCTTGTTGTCGAGCACGGTGATTTGCGGGGTCGAAAGGAGATTGGCCTTGGTCGAGGTGCTGAGTGCCTGCACGAGGATCGAGAAATCGTTGCCGATGCCGATATTGGCGGAGAGGCCGCCGCTCAGTAGGCCGGCGGCGGGTACGCCCAGCACGCCGAGGATCCGGCCGAGCGATGCGCCGCCATTGTCGAACGATGTGCCGGCGCCGCTCACCTGCGTCAGTGCTGCGCCCGCCGTACCGATCTGCACCGCCAGTTGTTCGGCGTCCTGCCCGGTGATCTCCGCGATCGCGGCTTCGATCAGCACCTGCGGGCGGCGGACGTCGAGGTCGGGGATCAGGCGTTCGATCTGGGCGATGGCGGTCGGCGTGCCGCGTACGACGACGGCGTTGATGTCGGGCGCGGGCTGGACGGTGATGTCGGGAGTGGTGAAGCCCTGCGCCGGGGTCGTCTGCTGATTCTGGCCGACGGTGCTGATGCTGCCGCCAACCCCGGTGGCGCCCAGGCCACCCGCGGCACCGGCCAGCGCGCCGGCATTGGTGCCGCCGCTGGCGATCAGGCCCGACAGCGCCTGCCCGGCATTGTTACGCTGGCTGACGGTCGAGAGGCTGCGCGCGACCGGATTCGTCGCCGACTGCTGCTGGCCGAGAATGCCGCGCAACACGTCGGTCACGCTTTCGGCATCGGCGAAGTTCAGGCGGAAGACGCGGGTCGACATGGTCGCGCTGCCGCCGCGTGCGTCGAGCGACTGGGCGATGCGGCGCGCCTCCGCGACGCTGGCGGGCGTACCGCGCACGAGGATGGTGTTGCTGCGCGGATCGCCCGCGACGCGCGCGCCGCCTTCGCCCAGCACCGCCTGCATCGCGGTGGCGATGTCGGCGGCGTTGCCGTTGGTCAGCGTGATGGTGGCGAAGGTCGATCCGCCGCCGCCGTCGAGCGACCGGGCCAGCGCCTCGATCCGGCGGACATTGTCGGCATAGTCGGTGACGACGATCGCATTGGGCTGGGTCAGCGGCTCGACGCTGCCGAAGCTGGCGACCAACGGCCGCACGATCCGCGCGGCATCGGCCGAGGGGACGTTCGAGAGGCGCACCATCCGCGTGGTCAGTTCCTGCCCGCCGACGCCGCGCGTGCGCACCCCGCCGTCGCGCACCGCATTGGCCTGCGGAATGATGCGCCATGCCGATCCGGAGCGGACGGCGGCGAAGCCGTTGGCGCGCAGCACCGACTGGAACAGCTCCCACACGCCCGCCGGGGACAGCGGTTCGGCGGAGGTGACGGTCACCTGCCCCTTGACGCTAGGGTCGAGGATCAGCGTGCGGCCGGTGATGCGGCTGATCTGATCGGCGACGTCGGCGATCTCCACGCCGCGCATGTTGACGACGATGTCGGCGGCCTGGGTCTGAGCGATAGCCGGCGACAGGCTGGTTGCGGCGAGCGCGAGGGAGAGGAAGGCGGAGGCGAAGCGGTGGCGCACGGGGAAGACCCTAACGGATGGGAATGGAGACGGTGATCGGCTTGCCGTCGCGAAGGATGGTGACCTGCGCCTGCCCCGATGCGGCGGCGCTGGCGATGGCCGCATTGACCGCCGACGGGTCGGTCATGGCGGCGCCGTTGACCGACTGGACGACATCGCCCTGCCGCATGCCCGGCGGGGCGTCGGCGCCGATCGCATGACCGCAAGGGATCGGCGTGGCGTTAAGGCGAGATATTCCAGCCGCCCGCCATTGTTCAGGATGATGCGGTCGCGGCGGATTTCGGTCACCTGCGCGCCAGCCAGCGCGTCGCCGACCTTGTACGGCTTGGCCGGTTCGTTGCCGAGCGACACGAACGAGATCGACAGTTCGGCCGGGCGGGCGAAGACGACGCCCTTCAGGATCGCCTGAATGCCGGTCGGCGAGGTCGCATCGGCGGCGGTCGGGCTGCCGAAGGGCGACCAGGCGATGGCCGGGCCGCTGTCGACCGTCACCGCACGGGCGCGCGCTTCGGAAGGCACGGTGATCGCGCCGGTATCGGCGTGGCCCGCGATCCGCCAGACGAGGCCGGCGAGCGCGAAGGCGACCGACACGATCGCGGCGGCGGCGAGCCAGTCGACCCAGCGTTCGCGGAAGCGAAGGCGTTCGACGACGATCATGCCGCGTCCTTGCGCAGGAAGCCGTCGAGCCGGGCCATGGGCGCAGCTTCGCCGACGGGGGCGACGGTGATCGTCACCCGGTCGAGCGCGGGGTCGCTGGTCGCGGTCCGGTTCACGCCCACGCTCCATTGCCGCCCCAGCATGTCCACCGTTTCCCCATTCGCCTCCGGCGTCCCCACTTCCAGATCGGCCAGCCGGTTTTCGGCGACCCACATCGCGATCGCGCGCCGTTCGACGCCACGGGTCGAATCGATGTGCTGCTCGACCGCGCCGATCAGCCCTACCGTGGCGATCGCCAATACCGCCAGCGCCACCATTGCCTCGATCAAAGAAAAGCCGGCTTGTGGTTCCTCCCCGCTGCGCGGGGAGGGGGACCGGCCGCACGCCGGTGGAGGGGCGTCGCGGCGCAACGCGACGGTTACGCGGGCGGACACCCCCCTCCACCATGCTGCGCATGGTCCACCTCCCCGCGGAGCGGGGAGGATCATGGGGTCACCTTCGTGGCGCGGGCGGTCACGCCGTCATACTGCACCCGCCAAGTCTGGTCGCCGCCGGTCACCGTCGCGCCGAGCGGTTGCCCGGTGCCGTCGACGCCCAGGATCACCGGTGGCGCGGTGTCGAGTGCCATGACCATGCCGCCTGGCAGGGTATGGAATGCCAGCGCGTCGTCGGTGATCGGCGTCAGCCCGCGCGGGCCGACCCGGGCGAAGCCATAGCCATGGGTGTCGGTGGTCAGCGCGATGAGCTGGTCGCCGAGCATCGCATCGTCCGCCGCCGCTTGCAGCCGGACGGCGAGGCGGCGGGCTTCCGCTTCAACGTTCGGCGCGCGGGTGGCACTGCCGATGCCGAGGCTGACCGCCCCCGCCGCTACGCCGATGATGGCGAGGACGATCAGCATTTCGATCAGGGTCATGCCGGATTCGGAATCACGGTCCGTCACGCCCGCGCAGGCGGGGGGCCATACACACCGACCGTGCGACTCTATCGCAGGCGTCGGCGGCAATGGATTCCCGCCTGCGCGGGAATGACGGAGGAAGGACTGACTCAGCGGGTCGTCCCGTCGATATCGGCGTCCAGCCCCTCGCCACCCGGCTTGCCGTCCTTGCCGAGCGATTTGATCGTAAAGCGCCCGCCGGTCGATTCGTAGACGTACGGATTGCCCCATGGGTCCTGCGGCATCTGCGACAGATAGCCGTCGGGCGGATAGGCGCCGGGGACGGGCGGCTGTGTCGGTTTCTCGACCAATGCCTTCAGCCCCTGTGTCGTCGTCGGGTAATCGCCATTGTCCAGCCGGTACATTTTGAGCGCGGCGGAAATCGACTTGATGTCGGTGCCGGCGGTCGTCACCCGCGCCTGATCGGGGCGGTTGATGACGTTGGGCACGATCAGCGCGGCGACCAGCGCGATGATCGCCAGCACGACGATCATTTCGACCAATGTCAGCCCCGCCTCGCGGTCGGGGACAGAAACCTTGCGGGCGGCGGGGTTCGCGGCCAAGGTGTCACGAAACTTTCGGAATAAGATGCGCATCCACGCCCCAATGCGTCCACACGATGAAGCCATTGTGACAATCGAACCCGCCCCCGCCGGTCCGGCCGCCGGCGTGTGGGCTGTCGCGGGCGGCGAAGCCATATTAGTCGATGGGACGGTGGCGGCAACAACCTTGCTCGTGCCGTCCGAATCGGTCCTTCTCCTCGCCGTCGACCTGCCGCTGCCCAACCGGGCGAAACGGCTGGCGGCGTTGCCCTTTGCGATCGAGGACCGGATCGCCGACCCGATCGACGCGGTGCATCTGGCGCTCGGCGATGCGGCCGGCGACAAGCGCTATCTGGTGGCGGTGGTCCGGCATGGGGTGATGGCCGAATGGCTCGCGTTCGCTGAGGCGGCGGGTATCGCCGGGGCGGCGTTCGTGCCCGATGCGCTGATGCTGCCGGTGCCGGTCGAGGGGTGGAGCGTCGATGTGACGGCCGGGCGCGCGCTGGTCCGCGCCGCCGACGGCACCGGATTCGCGCTGCCGCTCACCATGCTGGTGGCGGCATGGGAGGCGGCGGGGCGGCCGAAGGTGGCGGCGTCGGGCGATCCCTTGCCCGAAGCGATGGCGGGGGATGGCGCGGCCTTTCCGCTTGCCTCGCTGGCCGACCGGGTCGCGGCGGCGCCGATCGATTTGCGGCAGGGGGCCTATGCCCGCCGCCGGACGGCATGGCCGAGCACGACGCGCAAGGTCGCGATGATCCTTGGGCTGGCAGCGCTGGCGCATGGCGTGATCGCGGTGGCGGATACGCTGATGCTGCAACGGATCGCCGAGCGGCGTTACGACGCGCTGCAGCAGCTGGTCGCGACGACCGCGCCGGCGGTGCCGACCGGGGGCGATGATTTCATGGTGCGGGTCGCCGACCTGCTGCCGCGCCCGACCGGCACCAACCGCTTCGTGCCCTTGCTGTCGCGCGTCGGCGGGGCGCTCAGCCCGATCGGGCCGGTGCTGGTGGTGCGGAGCATGAATTTCGAGGGAAATGCGCTGACCATCGACTGTGAATCGCCCGAAACCGGCATGGCCGACCGGGTCCGCGCCGCCCTGTCCGCAGCGGGCGTCGCGGCGCAGGTCGTCGTGGCCCCCGGCGGAACGCTGCGCATCGTGGCGCGCGGCGCATGATCGTGCTGCTCAAACGCAACGCCCGGATCGAGGCGGCGCTGGGTCGCTTCGACAGCTGGTGGCAGGGGCTGTCGACGCGCGAGCGGGTGCTGGTCGGGACGCTGGCGGCGCTGCTGGCCGGGGTCGTGCTGGTCTATGGCGTGGTGAAGCCGGTGCAGGCGGCGCGGGCGCAGGCGCGAGCCGATATTCGCCAGGCCGAGACGCTGATGGCGCGGGTGCGCGCCGCCGGGCGGCTGGAAAGCGCGCCGCAAACGATCGCCGCCGGGCCACCGCAGGCCGTCATCAGTTCGACCGCCGCGACCGCCGGGTTGCAGCCGGTCGTGGCGGAGGCGAACGGTGCGATCACTGCGACGCTGACCGATTCGCCCTATCCGGCGGTGGTGACATGGCTGAGTTCGGTCGCGTCGACCAGCACCATCGGCGTGCGGCGGGTGTCGATGCAACGCGGCGCGACGTCGGGCCGGGTCAATGCGAGCGTGGAGTTCCAGCCGTGACCGACACGCTGCTCCATGCCGAACCGATGCGGCTGCCCTATGGCTATGCGCGCAAGGGCGGCGTGCTGATCCGGCTGGGCAAGGCGGGCATGGAATGCGTCCACCGCGCCGACGCGACGCTGGACGCGATGCTGGAGGTGCAGCGGGTCGCGCCGGGCATCCCGTTCGTGGCGCTGGACGACGGTGCGTTCGATGCGGCGTTGCAGGCGAGCTATGGCGGCAGCGCATCGACCGCCGCCGACATCGAACTGGCCGAAACCGATCTCGCGGCACTGGCCGACAGCGCCGCAGCGGTCGACGACCTGCTCGACGCGCGCGACGACTCGCCGGTCATTCGCCTGATCAATGCGCTGCTGCTGGAGGCGATCAAGGAAGGCGCGTCGGACGTGCATGTCGAGACGCAGGAGAAGCGCCTGGTCGTCCGTTTCCGCATCGACGGCGTGCTGCGCGATATCGTCGAGCCGCCCCGCGCGCTCGCCCCGCTGCTGGTCAGCCGGATCAAGGTCATGGCGAAGCTCGATATTGCCGAGCGCCGCACGCCGCAGGACGGCCGCGTGACGCTGCGCATCGGCGGGCATGACGTCGACGCCCGCGTGTCGACCATGCCGACGCAGCATGGCGAGCGGGTAGTGCTGCGCCTGCTCGAACGCGGGGGTATGATGCTCGACCTCGCCGGCCTTGGCATGTCGGAGCGCGACGAGAGCGTGTTCGCACGGTTGCTCGAACGGCCGCACGGGTTGCTGCTGGTGACCGGGCCGACCGGTTCGGGCAAGACGACGACGCTCTATACCGCGCTGACCCGGCTGAACGATCGTCGCCGCAACGTGATGACGGTCGAGGACCCGATCGAATATGAGCTGGCCGGCATCGCGCAGACCCAGGTCAATCCGCGCACCGACATGACGTTTGCGCGGGGACTGCGCGCGATCCTGCGGCAGGACCCCGACGTCATTATGGTCGGCGAGATTCGCGATCAGGAAACGGCGCAGACGGCGGTGCGGTCGTCGATGACCGGGCATTTCGTGCTGTCGACGCTGCACACCAACACCGCGATCGGATCGGTCACGCGGCTGATCGACATGGGGGTCGAACGCTATCTGCTGGCACCGATGCTGGTCGGGCTGGTCGCGCAGCGGCTGGTGCGGCGGTTGTGCGTCGAATGCCGCTGGCAGGATCGCGCGACCGAGGCGGACAGCGTGCTGCTGGGCGGGGCGATCAAGCCGGGCAAGAAATTGTGGCGCAAGGGCGGCTGCGAGGCGTGCCACCACGAGGGCTATCGCGGGCGTGCCGGGCTGTACGAGGTCGTCGCGGTCGACGACCGGTTGCAGGCGATGATCCATAACGGCGTGGCCGAGGCGGAACTGGAGCGGGCGGCGCGGGTGGATAATCCGGCGTTGCTGGATGATGGCGTGGCGAAGGTGCGGGCCGGGGTGACCACGGTCGAGGAGGTCGCGCGGGTCGTGCGGGATGAGGGGTGATTTCCAACACCCTTAGTCTCACCCGTTTGGTTCGAGTAGCGATCGAGTTTGTCGAGAGCGCGTATCGAGAACGGGGTCCTGCTGGGCAGGAGTTCTCGACGGACGCTTCTCGACAGGCTCGAAGCTGCTCGAACCAAACGGGAATTTTGACGGGGGTAGGCCGGTGACAGCCTACACCTACCGCGCCGCCTCCCGCACCGGCGCCACCGTCAAGGGCGTCATCGAAGCGTCCAGCCCCGCCGCCGCCCGCGCGCTCTTGCGCGAGCGCGGCGAACTTCCGCTGTCGGTCGAGGAAGCGGCGGAAAAAGGTCCGAAGCTCGGCAGTGTCCAGCTGCCCCGGCTGTTCCGGCGCGGCGTGTCGGCCAAGGCGCTGGCGACGCTCACCCGGCAGATCGCGACGCTGGTCGGCTCCGATATCTCGATCGAGGAATCGCTGCGCATCGTCGCGGGGCAGGCGGACAATGCCGCGGTCAATGCGCTGCTGCTCGACGTGCGCGCCGCGATCCTTGACGGGCGCAGCTTCGCGCAGGGGCTGGGGCGGCATCCCAAGGCGTTTCCCGAATTTTACCGCGCGTCGGTGGCGGCGGGGGAACAGTCGGGGCGGTTGCCCGACGTGCTCAACCACCTCGCCAATTTCGTCGAGACCCGGCAGGCCAATGGGCAGAAGATGCAGCTGGCGTTGCTGTACCCGGCGCTGCTGGCCAACGTCAGCTTCGGCATGATGGTGTTGTTGATGGTCTATGTCGTGCCCGACATCGTCCGCGTGTTCGTGTCGCGCGGGGCGGAACTGCCGTTCCTGACGCGAGCGCTGATCGCGCTGTCGGCGTTCATCCAGAAGTACGGGCTGGTCGTCGCGGTCGCGGCGCTGGTGCTGTTCCTGATCGGTGCGCGCTGGTTGCGGGTGCCGGCCAACCGGCTGCGGGTCGACCGGCGGCTGGCGACGCGCCGGCCGTTCCGCCGGTTCAGCCGCCAGCATAATGCGGCGCGCTTTGCGGGCAGTCTCGCCACGCTGGTCGGCAGCGCGGTGCCGCTGGTCGAGGCGCTGCACGCCGCCGCCGCCGTCACCCCCAACCGCTTCGTGCGCGACAAGGCGCTGACCGTCGCGGCGCGGGTGCGCGAAGGCTTGTCCTTGCGCGCGGCGATGGCGGAGGCGGAGATTTTTCCGTCGATGCTGGTGGCGATCGTCGCTTCGGGCGAGACGTCGGGCAAGCTGGCTTCGGCGCTCGACCGCGCGTCGGGCGAATTGGAGCGCGAACTCGACGCGCTGGTCGCGACGCTGGTGGCGCTGGTCGAACCGATGGTGCTGCTGCTGATGGGCGGGCTGGTGCTGATGATGGTGCTGGCGATCCTGCTGCCGATCATCAACCTGAACAATCTGGTGTCGATCTGACAGCCCTATCCCCGTGCAGGCGGGGATCCAGGGTCGCCGGCGCGGCCGTTTGTGGCTCTGGACCCCCGCCTGCGCGGGGGTACGGTTCGCCTTTGGCAGGTGCGCGTGCTACCCGGTGATCGTATAGCAACAAGGAACTGCCATGACCGACCTCGCCCGCATCGTCGCCGAGGTGACGGAGGAGATCACCACCAACGCCGCCGAGATCGAGCAGGCGGCCGATGCCGGTCTCGACTATCCGCCCGACTGGTTCGGCATGGCGGTGGCGACGCCGGATGGTGGGCTGTTCCATGGCGGCTATTCGCATATCCGCTTTCCGGTGCAGAGCATCGCCAAGGTCTTCGCGCTGGAACTGGCGCTGGAGGCGTGCGGGGACAAGGTGTTCAAGCGGGTGGGACGCGAGCCGTCGGGCGATCCGTTCAATTCGATCGTCGACCTCGAACGCAACAAGGGCGTGCCGCGCAATCCGTTCATCAACGCCGGCGCGCTGGTGGTGTGCGACATTCTGGTCGAGCATAAGGGCGACGATGCCTCGGCACGGGCGGTGGTCGAGTTCGTGCGGCGGGAGGCGGGCCTTGGCGAGGTCGTCCTGAACGACGACGTGCTGGAAAGCGGGCGCAAGGGCGGCGACCTGAACCGTGCGATGATGAGCTTTGCCAAGCATCACGGCAATCTGCATTGCGACATCGACGAGGTGATGGAAGCCTATGTCCATCAATGCGCGATCGAGCTAAGCGCGCAGTCGCTGGCGAAGGCGGGGCTGTTCCTGACCCGCACCGCGCGCACCGGCGATGCAGAGGACGACAAGCGCGCCAAGCGGACGCGGCGGTTGCTGTCGCTGATGACGACCAGCGGGCAATATGACGGGTCGGGCGACTTCGCGTACCGCGTCGGGCTGCCGGCGAAGAGCGGCGTGGGTGGCGGTATCCTCGCCATCGTGCCGCAGGTCGCGTCGATCGCGGTGTGGTCGAACAATCTCGACCGGCAGGGAAATTCGATCCTGGGGGTGAGGGCGCTGGAGTTGCTGGCGGACAAGGCGGATTGGTCGGTGTTTGGGTGATCATATCCGTTCGTCCTGAGTAGCCATTGAGCTTGTCGAAAGGGCGTATCGAAGGACCGCGACAGGTACTTCGATACGGGTTTTCGACTTCGCTCGGCCCCTACTCAGCACGAACGGTTGTGTTTACGCTTCCGCCCGTCCGCCCCCCTTCCGTTTGCTTCGAGCGGAGGTTCGAGCCTGCCGAGAACCGTAGTCGAGAAGGGGGTTGTTCCAGGCAACCGGGAGTTCTCGACGGACGCTTCTCGACAGGCTCGAAGCTGCTCGAACCGAACGGGGTAAGGAGCAGGTCAGTTACCCGACTGCGGCCCCAGCAAATCCAGCACCGCTGCGGTCATCGCGATCGTTCCTGTCACGATCGATGGCTCCGGCGCGACCTTGAACAGTGGCGAATGGTGCGACGGCACCGGCGCCCCGCCATTCCGGGCCGCGACGATGTCCGCCATCGGCGTGCCGCCGACCGCGAAATAATAGCCTTTTACCTTGGAATCGGGCTGGACCAGATAGGCGAAGTCCTCCGCGCCCATGCCGGTCTGTTCGAACGGCACGACATTCTTCGGGCCCAGCGTCGCCGCCATCACCGCGTTGAGGCGGCGGGCGAGGGGGCCGTCATTGATCGTGGTCGGCGTGCCCTCGATCACCTTGGCGGTCGGCATCTTGTCGGCGGGCATGCCGTTCAGCGTGCCGATGCCGGTGGTCACACGCTGGATGCCGTCGAGCAGTTGCTTGCGCGTGCCCTCGTCATTGGCGCGGACGGTCACCTGCAATTTGGCCATGTCGCTGATGATGTTGTGCTTCAGCCCGGCATGGAACGAGCCGACGGTGATGACGCCCGGGTCGAGCGGCTGGCGTTCGCGGCTGATCAGGCCCTGCAAAGCGATCACCAGCTGCGACGCCATATAGACCGGGTCCTTGCCGGCATGCGGACTGGCGCCGTGCGCGCCGATGCCGGGGACGTCGATGTCGACCGAGTCCGACGACGAATACTGGATGCCCTCCGACGCCGACACCATCCCCGCCGGCAATCCGGCGGCGACGTGGAAGGCGAGCGCGTAATCGGGCTTGGGAAAGCGACTGTAAAGGCCGTCGGCGAGCATCGCCTTCGCCCCGCCGACGCGTTCCTCGGCAGGCTGGACGATGAAGACGATCGTACCCTTCCACCGGTCCTTCAGCGCCGCCAGCCGGCGGGCGGTGCCGACCATCGCGGTGATATGGGTGTCGTGGCCGCAGGCGTGCATCACCGGTGCCTCGACCCCGTCGACGCCGACCTGTCGCGCCTTGCTGGCATTGGGCAGGCCCGATTTCTCCTCGACCGGCAGGCCGTCCATGTCGGCGCGGACCAGCACGGTCGGCCCGGGGCCGTTCTTCAATACGCCGACGACGCCGGTGCCGCCGATGCCGGTGGTGACCTGCATCCCGGGCACGGCGCGCAGCTCGGTCGCCATGCGTTCGGCGGTCTTCACCTCCTTGAACGACAATTCCGGATTGCGGTGGAACCAGTCCCACATGCTGCCCAGCGACACCTTGTAATCGGCGCGCACCGCTGGGGCCCAATCGGGTTCGGCCATGGCCGGCGTCGTGGCGAACAGGCAGGCGGCGGTGGCGATCAGTTTGCGCATGGTTCGGGTCCCCTTTGGGGCGTCAAGCTATCGGGTTCGGGGCGGGTGTCGAGAGGGTTTCGGTTCGGGCGAAGGTTGCGAAGAAGAAGGTCGTTTTCGCGCGGAGGCGCGGAGGCGCGGAGCAGGTTTCGTGACCGGCCAGCGCTTGTCCCGCCCCGAACGTCACCCCAGCGCAGGCTGGGGTCTCCTGGTTGTGAAGCGCGCGCCTCGCCGCGCAGATGCCAGCCTTCGCTGGCATGACGATATCCGGCGTTCGGCGGCGCAACGAGGGACGGTTCCACCAGCGCAACCCCTCCGCGTCTCCGCGCCTCTGCGCGAACCAGTTCCTTCTTCTTCGCGCCGTCGTGTGAATCGCAAAACCGGCCACCCCGAATGTTGCCGTCCCGTTCTGCGACACCCATATTCGGACCCATGGCGATCATGATCCGCACCGACCTGTCCGAGCCGGAAACCGGGCAGACCTTCATCCCCCACCGCCCGGCCCGGCCGGAGAAGGTGGATGCGGGCAAACGCTTCGTCATCAAGTCCGATTACCAGCCCGCCGGCGACCAGCCGACCGCGATTCGGGAACTGGTCGCGGCGGCGAAGGGGGGGGAGAAGGATCAGGTGCTGCTTGGCGTTACCGGGTCGGGCAAAACCTTTACCATGGCCAAGACCATCGAGGAATTGCAGCGCCCGGCGCTCATTCTCGCGCCGAACAAGATACTTGCGGCGCAGCTGTACGGGGAAATGAAGTCGTTTTTCCCCGACAATGCCGTCGAATATTTCGTCAGCTATTACGACTATTACCAGCCCGAAGCGTACGTTCCGCGTTCGGACACGTACATCGAGAAGGAAAGCTCGACCAACGAGGCGATCGACCGGATGCGCCACTCGGCCACCCGCTCGCTACTCGAGCGCGACGACGTCATCATCGTCGCGTCGGTGTCGTGCCTGTACGGTATCGGATCGGTCGAAACCTATTCGGCGATGATCTTCGACCTGAAGAACGGCGATGTCGTCGACCAGCGCGAGATCGTGCGCAAGCTGGTCGCGCTGCAATACAAGCGCAACGACGCCGCGTTCCAGCGCGGCAATTTCCGCGTGCGCGGCGACAGCCTAGAGCTGTTCCCGTCGCACTATGAGGACAGCGCGTGGCGTATCACCTTTTTCGGGGACGATATCGAGGAGATTACCGAGTTCGACCCGCTGACGGGCAAGAAGATCGCCAATCTCAATTCGATCCGCGTCTATGCGAACTCGCACTATGTCACCCCCGGCCCGACGCTGAAACAGGCGGCGGAGGCGATCAAGCATGAGCTGGCCGAGCGGCTGAAGGAACTAGTGACGGAGGGCAAGCTGCTGGAGGCGCAGCGGCTGGAACAGCGCACCAATTTCGACCTGGAGATGATCGCCGCCACCGGTAGCTGCGCGGGGATCGAGAATTACAGCCGCTTCCTGACCGGCCGCCTGCCGGGCGAGCCGCCGCCCACTTTGTTCGAATATCTGCCCGAGAACGCGCTGCTGTTCGTCGATGAAAGCCACCAGACGATCGCCCAGATCAACGGCATGTCGCGCGGCGACCATCGCCGCAAGATCACGCTGGCCGAGTACGGATTCCGCCTGCCCAGCGCGATCGACAACCGCCCCTTGCGCTTCAACGAATGGGACGCGATGCGCCCGCAGACGGTGTGCGTGTCGGCGACGCCGGGCGATTGGGAAATGGAGCAGACCGGCGGCGTGTTCAGCGAACAGGTCATCCGCCCGACCGGGCTGATCGATCCGCCGATCACGATCCGCCCGGTCGAGGAACAGGTCGACGACCTGATCCACGAGGCGAAGGAGACGGCGAAGCTCGGCTATCGCACGCTGGTCACGACCCTCACCAAGCGCATGGCCGAGGATCTGACCGAGTTCATGCACGAGGCGGGCCTGAAGGTCCGTTACATGCACTCGGACGTCGAGACGCTGGAGCGTATCGAGCTGATCCGCGATTTGCGGATGGGGGTGTACGACGTGCTGGTCGGCATCAACCTGCTGCGCGAGGGCCTCGACATTCCCGAATGCGGGCTGGTCGCGATCCTCGATGCCGACAAGGAAGGGTTCCTGCGCTCCGAAACCTCGCTGATCCAGACGATCGGCCGCGCGGCGCGCAACGTCGACGGGCGGGTGATCCTCTATGCCGACCGCATCACCGGCAGCATGGAGCGCGCCATCGCCGAGACCGATCGCCGTCGCGAAAAGCAGCGGGCGTATAACGAGGCGCACGGCATCACGCCGACCACGATCAAGCGCCAGATCGGCGACATCATCGCCGACGTCGCGTCGCGCGATCAGGTGACGGTGGAGATCGACGAAGAACGGCCGCATATGGTCGGCCATAACCTGCGGTCCTATATCGAAAGCCTCGAAAAGCAGATGCGCGAGGCGGCGGCGAACCTGGAGTTCGAGACTGCCGGGCGGCTGCGCGACGAAATCCGTGCGCTCGAAAGCGAGGAACTCGGCCTGCCGGCGAGCGAGCACAAGGCGCCGGTCATGGGGCGGTCGAACGAGGGCAAGCCGGGGACGCGCAAGACGCGCTATGGCAAGCAGAAGGCGATGCGGATGGCCGGCGGGGGCGGGCGGCGGCGGTAGTTCGCCTGTCGTTCGCGCGAAGTCGGGAATCCATAAACGTCGTCGTAGCGGCTGGAATCGCAATGCCAGCGCATCTGGCCACCCGCCTTCGCCGGGGTGACGACGGAGCAACTGTCCTCATCCCGGCGAAGGCCGGGATCCATTGTGTCGGGTGTTCTCGGCTCCATCGCGACGTTCCGTGACCATGGATTCCGGCTTTCGCCGGAATGACGAAGGGGACGAAGGACGGCGCAGGGCGGCCCCATCCCCGGTTGAGGCTGCCGCCCGCATCGCCCATAAGGGGGGCATGCGTATCCTGTTCCCCCTTTCCGCCGTCATCCTGCTGGCCGGGTGTGTACCGCCCGGTGCGCCGCCCGGGACCGAAGAGGTGCCGGCGCCCGCACAACGTCCGGTGCCGGTCCGGCCGACTCCGGTGGCACCGGTCGCCGACTGGCGCGACCTGCCGCGTACGCCGGGCGACTGGCAATATCGGGGCTTAAGCGGCGGATCGGCGGCGAGCTATGGCGTGCGCGGTGCCGCGCCGCTGGCGACGCTGACCTGCGACCGGGGGGCGGGTCAGGTGACGATGCTCTTTGCCACCGCGCGCCCCGTCGCCGGCCCCGTCACGATCCGCACGACCAGCACACAGCGGACACTGAACGTCCAGCTGATGGCGGGCGGGGTCGGGGTGGCGCTGCCCGCCAGCGACCGGTTGCTCGACGCGATCGGGTTCAGCCGGGGGCGGTTCGTGGTCGAAGGGACGCCGGTCGGGCGCCTGGTCCTGCCCGCCTGGGCCGAGGTGCTGCGCGTGACCGAGGATTGCCGCCGCTGATGCGGGGGCGGGCGCTGGTCGCGCTGCTGGCGCTGGCAGGCTGTTCGAGCGAACCGCCGCCGCCTGCGCCCAAGCCCACTGCCCGCGCGACACCCGCACCCCGCCCGACTCCGTCGCCGCGTGTGCTCAGGCCCGGGCAGTTGCCGACGCCCGAACTGGACGGGGCGGTGTCAGTGACCGGAACGTGGTCGGCGAAGCCCGGCGCGGCGACCTTTTCCGACGAGCAAGGCATCGTCTTCGCGATTCGCTGCGACCGGTCGGGCCGGCAAATCCTGCTGTCGCGCGGCCCCTTCGAGGGCGATTCGATCCGCCTGTTCACCGATGACGCCGCTGCGACCTTTCCGGCACAGATGGTCGACGGCGCGTTGGAGGCGGCGGTCAGCACCGGCCAGACCTTCCTCGACGCGCTGGCCAAGGCGGAGCGGTTCGGGATCACGTCGGGCAAGACCCCGGTGCTGCAGGTGCCCGGCAACAAGGCGATCGGTGCGGTGGTGCGGGGATGTCGCCCGGCGGGGCGCTGAACGCGGCCCGGGCGGTCGAGTATGGCGGAAACATCGTGCAATACAAGTCTTGTACGCAGGCCGCGGATGCCCCACGTTCGGGATGCGCACCGGTCGGTGCGTAACGGCTTTAACTAGCGAAAGGAGGTGATCCGATGTCTCATGGTTCAGCAATGGGGTCGGTTCAGTTCGTTCGGGAGACGCGCCGCTAAAGCGGGTCGGCCGCGTGCGGGGGGTATCCTCCCCCAGTCAACGCCGTGGCCCCATGCAAGCGGCTCGCATGGTCTCCCGGGCTGGAGCTTCCGGCCGCTGACCATGCTTGAGGTCGCCGGGCGTCGAGAGACCCCGGCGGCCTCTTTCATATTTGGGCGCGGGCGATCGTAACGGTCGCGACCGACCAACGACAGGTGGTTACCGTTCTCGTCATCCCGGACTTGATTCGGGGGGCCGCTGTATCGCCGACGTCGCAGAAGAAGCGGGACCCCGGATTAAGTCCGGGGTGACGGTGGAGCGGTTTTCCCGACGTCCCACAGACGTCGCCCCAGCGAAGGCTGGGGCCTCGAGCGGCTCTTGTCCCGTACGGTCATGGGGAGATTTGCCGGGGCGGGCCGGCGACGGTTACTTCGCCAGCACCCGATGCCCCGCCGCGAGGGTGATCGCCACCAGCGACCCGCCGACGATATTGCCCGCCGTCGCCAGTAACAGATTGCCGAGCAGCGGCCCGACCGGCACCGCCGCATGGTCCAGCGCCCAGGCGATCGGCAGCAGCGTCATGTTCGCCACCGAATGTTCGAACCCTGCCGCGACGAACAGCGCGACCGGGCCGATCACGGCAGCGATCTTGCCCGCGACGGTCTTGGCCCCCGTCGCCATCCAGACCGCGAGGCAGACCAGCATGTTGGCGAGCACGCCCGATGCGAGGAGTTCGCCCCAGTCCTTCGCCAGCTTGGTATCGGCAGTCTTCAGCGCCGCCTGTGCGACCGCGCCGTCGATCGCCTGCGGAGCGCCCGATGCGACGAACAATGCCGCGATGGCGAGGCTGCCGATCAGGTTCGCGACCCACACCGCGCTCCAGTCGCGCAGCGTCTCGCCGATGCCCAGCCGATCCTGCGCGGCGGGCAGGACCAGCATCGTGTTGCCGGTGAACAGCTGCGTGCCCGTGACCATCACCAGCATCAGTCCGACCGAAAAGGCGATGCCCGACAGCAATTGCGTCCCGCCACCCGGCGTCATCCCGGCCTGCGCGACCAGATAGCCGATCGCACCGAAGCCGATCTGCGCCCCCGCCGCGATGCCCAGCAGGACCATCGCGCCGAGCGGCGGGCTGGTCTTGGCCAGCATGGCGTCGTCGACGCTGTCGGCCAGCGTGTCGGCGGTTGCGTCGTCCTGCGCCATGGCATGTCCTCTCCTGTTATCCAGCGGACAACGACCGGACGCCGCGCCGGCTCCGGATCAGCGCAGCAGCGGCATCACATCGACGATGCGGACGTCGTGCATCTGGTGCAGATACGCCTCCAGATACGGCTTGTGCGATGCACCGACGACGACCAGCGCGCGCATCCCCGGCGCCTCGCCCAGCATGTCGCGGATGTTGGCGGCCATGCGCAGGTTGCGGGTTTCCCAATAGGCGACATATTGCCGGCCGAAACGCTGGGGGGAGGGTTCCTCCAGCGCGGCGCCGAAGTCGCTGTCGAACGCGATCTGCCCCTGACCCGGCGCGTTATAGCCGCGATAGGCGGTCAGCACGCCTGCGCTCGTGGCCAAATCGCCCTGCATCGCGTCGATCGCCGCCATCCGCCGCTTGAGCACCGGATTGTCCCATGCGGCCTGCATCGCCTTGCCATAGGCGGCTTCCTCCGCCTTCGGCATCGCGCGATCGGCGCTATGGTCGTCCATCGCATAGACGCGCTGGAGGCCGAGCCGCGCGGCCAGTCGTGCCGCGATCATCAGGCTTTCGTCGCGGCGGGTCTCCAAGGTGGTCAGTCGCGCGACCAGCACGGCGTCCAGGCCGTCGCCGGCCTTGCGCTCGGCGACCGGCAGCCGCAGCCACTGCACCAGCGCCGATGCCGGTTCGCCGCCGGCCAGGAACAGGGCCGCCAGCTTGCGCCGGTCGGCCGGCCTGGGCGTGGCCGGCAACGTCGCCAGCAACGCTTCGAACGCCGCATTGGCGGCGGGCACATCGAGCCCCGTCGCGGCTCTGGCCGGTGCCGGGTCCCAGCAATAGTCCGGCACGGTATCGGCATAGCGATAGGGGTAGCGGCGCAGTTGATCGCATTGCGCGCCGGACAGCGCCTCGATCGCAATCGCCTGCGGCTTCCACGCCGCCAGCCGGTCGAGCAGCGGGGCGAGTGCCTCCGGGCGGAACCGGTCGGGCAGTTGCGACAGATGCGGCGAGCCGAGCACCATGACGTCGTTGGCCGGGCCGGTCCGCGGCCCCTTGTGCGCCGATGGGTCAAAGTCGGTGCGATAGGTCTGGGCGGCCGCCGGCGCGGCGAGCAGCAGGAGCGCGAACAGGATGCGGTGCATGGGTCCCCCTTGGTTCGCGGGAGGGTAGGACGCGCACGCGGGGGAGGGAAGGTGGCTGCTTGCCGGGACGTGCCTTCCCTTCCGTCACCCCGGACTTGATCCGGGGTTCCGCTTCTTCCTGTACGATGGCCCGATAGAAGCGGGACCCCGGGGCAGGCCCGGGGTGACGTGTTGGTGTGTGCGGTGCCTTGCTCCCCAAAACGAAACCGCCGCCCGGTTGCCCGGACGGCGGTTCGTTCAACGCACGAAGACCCGAACGATCAGTCGTTCAGATATTCGCCCGCATCGGCGTCGGTGCCGGTGCCCGAGGGCACGACATCGGCCAGCGGATCGCTGACGCCCTGGCCGTCGCGGGGCGAACGGGCCAGTTCGGCGGCATGCTCTTCCTCGGCCGAGTTCGGCGCGATGAAGCCCGCCAGCGCGCGCTGCTGGGCACGCAGCGCCGCATCGCGCGACGATGCCGCGACGCGCAGGCGGTTCATGCCGGCACCGGTGCCCGCCGGGATCAGGCGGCCGACGATGACGTTTTCCTTCAGACCGTTCAGGCTGTCGATCTTGCCCTGCACCGACGCTTCGGTGAGGACGCGGGTCGTTTCCTGGAACGATGCAGCCGAGATGAAGCTGCGGGTCTGGAGCGACGCCTTGGTGATGCCGAGCAGCACCGGCTTGCCCTGTGCCGGGGCCAGACCCGGCGCGAGCTTCGCATTGGCTTCGTCCATCTCGTCACGGTCGAGTTGTTCGCCGGCGAGCAGGGTGGTGTCGCCACCGTCGGTGATCTCGACCTTCTGCAGCATCTGACGAACGATCGTCTCGATGTGCTTGTCGTTGATCTTCACGCCCTGCAACCGGTAGACGCCCTGGATTTCGCTGACGAGATATTCGGCCAGCGGCTCGATGCCGAGCGTTTCCAGAATGTCGTGCGGGTTCGGCGAACCACCGATCAGGTTGTCGCCGCGCTTGACGTAATCGCCTTCCTGAACGTCGATCACCTTCGACTTCGGGATCAGATACTCGACGACCTCGCCGCCATCCTCGGGCTGGATGCCGATCTTGCGCTTCGCCTTGTAATCCTTGCCGAACACGACGCGGCCCGAAACCTTGGCGATGATCGCCGCCTCCTTCGGGATGCGCGCCTCGAACAGCTCGGCGACGCGCGGCAGACCGCCGGTGATGTCGCGGGTCTTGGCCGATTCACGGGCGACACGGGCGAGAACGTCGCCCGCCTGTACCTGTGCACCGTCCTCGACCGACAGCACCGCGCCCGGCGCCAGCATGTAGCGCGCGGCCTCGCCCGAATTCGCATCGAGCAGGGTCATGCGCGGACGCAGATCCTCCTTCGACTTCGACGTCGCGCGATATTCGATGATCTCGCGCTGGGCGATACCGGTCGCTTCGTCGACGCGCTCGGTGACCGTCTTGTTCTCGATCAGGTCGATGAACTTCACGGTACCGGCGGTTTCGGTGATGACCGGCGCGGTGAACGGGTCCCATTCCGCCATGCGGTCGCCCTGCGAAACGATGTGACCATCGTCGAACAGCACATACGCACCATAGGGGATGCGGTGGACCGAAAGGTCGCGGCCGTCCATGTCGACGATCGCGATCTCACCCGAACGGCTGAGCACCACCCGGCGCCCGCGCTGATCCTCGATCAGGCGCAGGTCGCGGAACTCGACCGTGCCGTCGACCGGCGCTTCGAGGTTCGACTGTTCGTTCAGCTGTGCCGCACCACCGATGTGGAAGGTACGCATCGTCAGCTGCGTGCCCGGCTCACCGATCGACTGCGCCGCGATGACGCCGACCGCTTCGCCGATGTTCACCGGCGTACCGCGCGCGAGGTCGCGGCCGTAGCAGGTGCCGCAGACGCCGACCTTGGCTTCGCAGACCAGCGGGCTGCGGATCTTCATCGCCTGAAGACCCATCGCCTCGATCTTCGCGACCATGGCTTCGTCGAGCAGCGTTCCGGTCGGGAACACGACTTCGCCGGTCTTCGGATCGACCACGTCCTCTGCCGTGGTCCGGCCGAGGATGCGTTCGCCGAGCGACGCGATGGTCGCGCCGCCTTCGATGATCGAGCGCATTTCGAGCGCACGCTGGGTACCGCAATCGTCCATGATGACGACGCAGTCCTGGCTGACGTCGACCAGACGGCGGGTCAGATAGCCCGAGTTCGCCGTCTTGAGCGCCGTATCCGCGAGGCCCTTGCGGGCGCCGTGGGTCGAGTTGAAATATTCAAGGACGGTCAGGCCTTCCTTGAAGTTCGAGATGATCGGCGTTTCGATGATCTCGCCCGACGGCTTCGCCATCAGCCCCCGCATGCCGGCCAGCTGCTTGATCTGCGCCTGCGAACCGCGGGCACCCGAGTGGGCCATCATGTAGATCGAGTTGATCGGCTTCTCGCGACCCTTCATCGGACCTTCCTCGTAGCGGCGGACCGCCTTGATTTCGTCCATCATGCTGGTCGCGACCTGATCGCCGCAACGGCTCCAGGCGTCGATCACCTTGTTGTACTTTTCCTGCTGCGTGATCAGGCCGTCCTGATACTGCTGCTCGAAGTCCTTCACCTGATCGCGGGTCTCGTCGACCAGCTTGTCCTTGTCCGGCGCGATCAGCATGTCGTCCTTGCCGAACGAGATGCCGGCACGGAACGCGTGGCGGAAGCCCAGCGCCATGATCGCGTCGGCGAACAGCACGGTCTCCTTCTGACCGGTGTGGCGATACACCTCGTCGATGACGTCGCCGACGTCCTTCTTGGTCAGCAGGCGGTTGACCGTGTCGAACGGCACCTTGTGCGACTTCGGCAGGCATTCGCCCAGCAACATGCGACCCGGGGTGGTCTCATAGCGCTTGAGATACTGCTGACCATTCTCGTCGGTTTGCGGAACGCGGCTGACGATCTTGGTGTGCAGCGTGACGGCGCCGGCGTGCAGTGCCTGATGCACCTCCGCCATGTCGCCCAGCAGCATGCCTTCGCCCGGCTCGCCGGTCTTTTCCATCGACAGATAGTAGAGACCCAGCACCATGTCCTGCGACGGCACGATGATCGGCTTGCCGTTGGCGGGCGACAGGATGTTGTTGGTCGACATCATCAGGACGCGCGCTTCCAGCTGCGCTTCGAGCGACAGCGGAACGTGCACGGCCATCTGGTCGCCGTCGAAGTCGGCGTTGAACGCCGAGCAGACCAGCGGGTGCAGCTGGATCGCCTTGCCCTCGATCAGCACCGGCTCGAACGCCTGGATGCCCAGACGGTGCAGCGTCGGCGCGCGGTTCAGCATGACCGGGTGCTCGCGAATGACTTCGTCGAGGATGTCCCAGACTTCCTTGCGTTCCTTCTCGACCCACTTCTTGGCCTGCTTCAGGGTCATCGACAGACCCTTGGCGTCCAGACGCGCGTAGATGAACGGCTTGAACAGCTCGAGCGCCATCTTCTTCGGCAGGCCGCACTGGTGCAGCTTGAGTTCCGGGCCGGTCACGATGACCGAACGACCCGAATAGTCGACGCGCTTGCCGAGCAGGTTCTGGCGGAAGCGGCCCTGCTTGCCCTTCAGCATGTCGGACAGCGACTTCAGCGGACGCTTGTTGGCGCCGGTGATCGTGCGGCCGCGACGGCCGTTGTCGAACAGCGCGTCGACCGCTTCCTGCAACATGCGCTTTTCGTTGCGGACGATGATGTCCGGCGCGCGCAGTTCCATCAGCCGCTTCAGGCGGTTGTTGCGGTTGATGACGCGGCGGTACAGGTCGTTCAGGTCCGACGTCGCGAAGCGGCCGCCGTCGAGCGGCACCAGCGGACGCAGTTCGGGCGGAATGACCGGCACGACGTCGAGGATCATCCATTCGGGACGGTTGCCCGATTCCAGGAAGCTCTCAACGACCTTCAGCCGCTTGATGATCTTCTTGGGCTTCAGTTCCGACTTGGTGACGGCCAGCTCTTCGAGCAGGTCCCGCTTTTCACCCTCGAGGTCGAGGTCGATCAGCATCTGCTTGACCGCTTCGGCGCCGATCCCGGCCGAGAACGCGTCCTCGCCATACTGGTCCTGCGCGTCGAGCAGTTCGTCCTCGGTGAGGAGCTGATACTTTTCCAGCGCGGTCAGGCCCGGCTCGATCACGATGTACGATTCGAAGTACAGCACGCGCTCGAGCTGCTTGAGCTGCATGTCGAGCAGCAGGCCGATGCGCGACGGCAGCGACTTCAGGAACCAGATGTGCGCGACCGGGGCGGCCAGTTCGATATGGCCCATCCGCTCACGGCGGACCTTCGACACCGTGACTTCGACACCGCACTTTTCGCAGACGATGCCCTTGTACTTCATGCGCTTGTACTTGCCGCACAGGCATTCGTAATCCTTGATCGGACCGAAGATGCGCGCGCAGAACAGGCCGTCACGTTCCGGCTTGAACGTGCGATAGTTGATCGTCTCAGGCTTCTTGATCTCGCCGAACGACCACGAGCGGATGCGCTCCGGCGAGGCGATGCCGATCTGGATCTGGTCGAAGGTCTCCGGTTTGGCCACCGGGTTCGCGAAATTGGTCAGTTCGTTCATGATCTTACCTCATAGCCCTCTCTCCTTCAGGGGAGAGGGTTGGGAGAGGGGAAGTGCGGAGAGGGTAGCGGGCTGGACTGCCCCTCTCCCCGACCCTCTCCCCGCGAGCGGGGAGAGGGAGAAGGTCGCTTATTCCGCCGCCTCGGCCAGTCCGTCATTCTCCTCCAGGCTGCTCAACTCGATGTTGAGGCCCAGCGAGCGCATTTCCTTGACCAGCACGTTGAAGCTCTCGGGGATGCCGGCCTCGAAGGTGTCGTCGCCCTTGACGATCGCTTCATAGACCTTGGTGCGGCCGACCACGTCGTCGGACTTCACCGTCAGCATTTCCTGGAGCGTGTAGGCGGCGCCATAGGCTTGGAGCGCCCACACTTCCATTTCCCCGAAGCGCTGGCCACCGAACTGCGCCTTGCCGCCCAGCGGCTGCTGGGTGACGAGGCTGTACGGCCCGATCGAACGCGCGTGGATCTTGTCGTCGACCAGATGGTGCAGCTTCAGCATGTAGATGATGCCGACGGTGACCATCCGGTCGAACTGGTCGCCGGTCCGCCCGTCGAACAGCACCGACTGACCCGAGCTGTGCAGCCCGGCCAGCTGCAGCATGTCCGACACGTCGCTCTCACGCGCGCCGTCGAACACCGGGGTGCCCATCGGAACGCCCGTGCTGATGTTCTGGACCAGCTCGGCCAGCTGCTCGTTCGAACGCGTGTCGAGGTCCTCGGCATAGTGATCGCCGTAGATCTCCTTCAGGCGATCCTTGACCGCCGCCGGCATTTCGCCCGCGACCGCATCCGGGTTCGCCTCGCGCCAGTCGCGCAGCGACCGTGCGACCTGCATACCCAGGTTGCGCGCCGCCCAGCCAAGGTGCGTTTCGAAGATCTGCCCGACGTTCATGCGCGACGGCACGCCCAGCGGGTTCAGCACCAGGTCGACCGGCGTTCCGTCTTCGAGGAACGGCATGTCTTCCTGCGGCAGGATGCGCGAGATGACACCCTTGTTGCCGTGACGGCCGGCCATCTTGTCGCCCGGCTGCAGCTTGCGCTTCACCGCGACGAAGACCTTGACCATCTTGAGCACGCCCGGCGGCAGCTCGTCGCCCCGCTCCAGCTTCTCGCGGCGATCGTGGAACTTGTCGGTGATACGCTTCACCGCCTCGTCATACTGCGCCTTGATCGCTTCGAGGTTGCCCTGCGCCGCGTCGTCGGCGACGGCGAAACGCCACCACTCATGCTTTTCCACGCTGTCGAGCAGGTCGCGGTCGATGACCACGCCCTTCTTCACGCCCTTGGGCGCGGCCGTCGCGGTCTGCCCTTCGAGCATTTCGCGCAGGCGCGACCAGGTCGCCCGGTTGAGGATGCCGCGCTCGTCGTCCGAGTCCTTCTTCAGGCGCTCGATCTCCTCGCGCTCGATCGCCATCGCGCGCTCGTCCTTGTCGATGCCGTGGCGGTTGAAGACGCGGACGTCGACGACCGTACCCGACACGCCCGGCGGCAGGCGCAGCGAGGTGTCGCGCACGTCGCTGGCCTTTTCACCGAAGATCGCGCGCAGGAGCTTTTCCTCCGGCGTCATCGGCGATTCGCCTTTGGGCGTGATCTTGCCGGCCAGAATGTCGCCCGGCTCGACCTCGGCACCGATATAGACGATGCCAGCCTCGTCGAGGTTGCGCAGCGCCTCTTCACCCACGTTCGGGATGTCGCGGGTGATGTCTTCCGGCCCGAGCTTGGTGTCGCGGGCCATCACCTCGAACTCGTCGATATGGATCGACGTGAACACGTCGTCCTTCACGATCCGCTCGCTGATGAGGATCGAGTCCTCATAGTTGTACCCATTCCACGGCATGAACGCGACGAGCGCGTTGCGGCCCAGCGCCAGCTCGCCGAACTCGGTCGACGGGCCATCGGCGATGACCTCACCGGCCTTCACCACATCGCCCACCTTCACCAGCGGACGCTGGTTGATGCAGGTCGACTGGTTCGAACGCTGGAACTTCATCAGCGTGTAGATGTCGACACCGCTCTCGGTCGCATCGACCTCACCGGTCGCGCGGATCACGATGCGGGCCGCATCGACCTGATCGACCACGCCCGCCCGCTTGGCGGAGATCGCGGCGCCCGAATCGCGCGCCACGGTCTCTTCCATGCCGGTGCCGACGAACGGCGCTTCCGCCTTCACCAGCGGCACCGCCTGGCGCTGCATGTTCGAACCCATCAGCGCGCGGTTGGCGTCGTCGTTTTCCAGGAACGGAATGAGCGACGCGGCGACCGACACCAGCTGCTTCGGCGACACGTCCATCAGCGTGACGTTCTCGGGCAGCGCCATCAGGAATTCGCCGGCCTGACGGGCCGACACCAGTTCCTCGGCGAAGCTGCCATCCTCGTTCAGCGCGGCCGACGCCTGCGCGACGGTGTGCTTCTGCTCTTCCATCGCCGACAGGTACACGACCTCGTCCGACACCTTGCCGTCGATGATGCGACGATACGGGGTCTCGATGAAGCCGTACTTGTTGACGCGGCTGAAGGTAGCCAGCGAGTTGATCAGACCGATGTTCGGGCCTTCCGGCGTTTCGATCGGGCAGATACGGCCATAATGGGTCGGGTGAACGTCGCGGACTTCGAAGCCGGCGCGCTCACGCGTCAGACCGCCCGGCCCGAGCGCCGAGACGCGACGCTTGTGCGTCACTTCGGACAGCGGGTTGGTCTGGTCCATGAACTGCGACAGCTGGGACGAACCGAAGAACTCGCGCACCGCGGCAACCGCCGGCTTCGCGTTGATGAGGTCGTTCGGCATGACGGTCGATACGTCGACCGACGACATGCGCTCCTTGACCGCACGCTCCATGCGCAGCAGCCCGACGCGATACTGGTTTTCCAGCAGCTCGCCGACCGAACGCACGCGACGGTTGCCGAGGTTGTCGATATCGTCGACTTCGCCCTTGCCGTCCTTCAGGTCGACCAGCGTCTTGACGACGGCCAGAATGTCCTCGCTGCGCAGCGTGGTCACCGTGTCCGGCGTGTCGAGGTCGAGGCGCATGTTCAGCTTGACGCGGCCGACGGGCGACAGGTCGTAGCGCTCGGGATCGAAGAACAGCCCTGCGAACAGCGCTTCGGCGGTTTCCAGCGTCGGCGGTTCGCCGGGGCGCATCACGCGATAGATGTCCGACAGCGCCTGTTCGCGCTCCTCGGCCTTGTCGACGTTCAGCGTGTTGCGGATCCACGGACCGGTCGACACATGGTCGATGTCGAGCAGTTCGATCCGCTCGATGCCGGCCTGGTCGAGCAGTTCGAGATTCTCGGGCGAAACCTCGTCACCGGCTTCGATATAGATCTGGCCGGTCTGTTCGTTGATCAGGTCATAGGCGCTGTAGCGGCCGAAGATTTCCTCGGTCGGGATCAGCAGGTCGGCCAGCCCGTCCTTGCCCGCCTTGTTGGCGAGGCGCGGCGAAATCTTGGTGCCGGCCGGGAACACGACTTCGCCGGTGTTGGCGTCGACGATGTCGAACGCCGGCTTCTGGCCACGCCAGTTTTCCGGCGCATACGGAATGCGCCAGCCGCCTTCGCCACGGACGAAGGTCACGCGGTTGTAGAAGTGGTTGAGAATGTCCTCGCCCGTCATGCCCAGCGCATAGAGCAGCGACGTCACCGGCAACTTGCGCTTGCGGTCGATGCGGACGTTGACGATGTCCTTGGCGTCGAATTCGAAATCGAGCCACGACCCGCGATACGGGATCACGCGCGCGGCAAAGAGATACTTGCCGCTGGCGTGGGTCTTGCCGCGGTCATGGTCGAACAGCACGCCCGGCGAACGGTGCATCTGCGACACGATCACGCGCTCGGTGCCGTTGATGAAGAAGGTGCCGTTCTCGGTCATGAGCGGCATGTCGCCCATGTAGACGTCCTGCTCCTTGATATCGAGGACCGAGCGGGCCTCGGTATCGGCGTCGACCTCGAACACGATCAGGCGCAGCGTGACGCGCATCGGTGCCGCATAGGTGATGCCGCGCTGACGGCATTCCTCGACGTCGAACTTGGGATCTTCCAGTTCGTAGGTGACGAAGTCCAGCTCGGCGGTGCCGGCGAAGTCGCGGATCGGGAATACCGACCGCAGCGTCTTCTCAAGCCCGGAAACATAGCCGATCGACGGGTCGCTGCGCAGGAACTGTTCGTAGCTCTCGCGCTGAACCTCGATCAGGTTCGGCATCTGCACCACTTCGTGGATGTCGCCGAACACCTTGCGGATGCGGCGCTTGTGCGTGCCGGTTGCGGTTGCCTTGGTCGCCATGGGGTCGTGGGCCTCGCTTGCAGTCAAATCTCGTGCCCGGTGGCCACCGGGCTGGCGTGCAAACAGGACGACGAAAGCCGCGTCACCCACCGGGGGCCGCAGCTGATCGAGCGTCCTGGAATGGCGACAGGCCCATACATGCAATGCGCTGCGCGACGACGCATTCTTTCCCGGTCCTGAAGCAAGCCAGCCATATAGAAGCCGGGGCGGGGCCTGTCAACGCGGTGGAACTTTTTGGGTAGTGTCTCAGTTTGAAAATCGATGTTGATCCGGTGGCATCCGGCACTCGTCTCCTGTATGCTTAGCACATGTGCCGAACAGTGATGTCGAGCGCCAGAATCTCATGGTTCGCAGGCTCATGCGCTGGTTCATCCGCGTCGCCTACGCATTCTCCAAAAAGTTCGACAACCACGTCCATGCGTCGTCGCTCTACTTCGTGTTCTACAACTTCGGCCGCATCCATAAGACCCGGCGCATGTCGTCCGCGATTGCCGTTGGTCTAACTGACCGCCTGTAGTCGTCGGACGATGTAATCGCGCGGATTGACGTGGACGCACCACCGCCTAACTGTCGAGGGCGATGCAAGAAGCGGGGATTGGCGGTATGAAGCCCGGCCGGGTCAAAGCCGACCTAGAGCGCCGTCTAGGGCGTTCGCTTACGGAAGAGGAAGACAAAGTCCTTCGCGGGCAACGCATCTATGGCGTAACGGCCGGACGGTCTGCGAAGGAAACAGGACGAGCGATGCGGAAGGCCGTTTTGAGCTGTCGAAATCAAAGCTGAGGCACTATCGAACCATTCTCTCGGTTGGGCGCGCATTCGGCTCGCTTCGTCGTATCCGGGGCCAGGGCAGGCTGACGCGGAGGCAAAAACCCCGGTTGAGGGCTGTCATGCAGTTCCACCTTCCGCTCGCGGCGCTCGTCGCGATCCTCGCCGTGCCCGCCGCCGCGCAGCAGACGTCGCCCGGCGGGTCGATCCCGATCTACGACATCACGCCGCAGGCGGTGCCGACTCCGTCGCCCACGCCGACCGCGTCGCCGACTCCGCGCGCGACGCCCACGCCGACGCCGCGCCCGACCGCAGCCGCCGCACCCCGGCCGGTCGCGATCCCGACCCCACGCGCGACCGCCACGCCCGCCGCGCCGCGCCCGACGCCCAGCCCCACGCCCGCGCCCACTCCGCAGGCGGAACCGGTGCCGGCTGCCGAGCCGACCTATGTCGGGCAACCGGTCCTGCCGCTGCCGACGCCCGAGCCATCGGCACAGCCGGCACCGGCACCGACTCCGTCGCCCGAGGCGACACTGGCCGCGCCGGCGTCGACGGCCGACACGGTGCCGTGGTGGCTGTGGTTCCTCGGCGGTGTCGCCGTGGCGAGTGGCGTCGCCTTCGCGCTGAGCCGTCGCCGCAACGCGGCCGAGCCACACTACGAGCCGGCGCCGTTGGTGCCGGAACCGCCCGCGCCGCCGCCCGTGCCACCGGTTCCGGTCACCCCGGCGCCGCAACCCGTCCGCCCGCCCGTCGCCCCCGCTGCTCCGGTGACGCCGCCCACGCCGGTCGCACCGACGCCCGGACCGTTCCTCGAATTTCAGCTCGCACCGCTCAGGGTCGGGCTGGAGGGGGATCGTGCGCTGCTCGATTTCGACCTGACCGTCGGCAATCCGGCATCGATGGCGGTGGCGGAGGTCCGCATCGCCACGCTGCTGATCACCGCCAATGCGCAGCAGGACGAACAGATCGCGGCATTCTTCTCCGACGCCGACAAGCGCGGGCTCGACCCGTTCCCGCTGGGGGGCGGCGAACGTCGCCATCTGGAAGCGACGATGGCGCTGCCGCGCGCGGCGGTGAACATCGTGCAGGCCAACGACCGCGCCTTCTTCGTGCCGATGATCGCGATCGACGCGCGCTATCGCTGGGACGACGGTCGCGAATCGCGCACCACGGCGGCGTTCATGGTCGGTCCGGCCGCGCCGCAGGGCAAGCTTGCCCCGATCTTTGCCGATCGCGGCGACCGCATGGTCGATCGGCTGGAAGTACGATTGCACGGCCAGGTCCGCCGGACGTAAGCCGGATCGCATCGGCTATTGCCGATTATCGATATCCGGCCTAGCGTTCGGTTCAACGGGAGAAGGGGGCGGCATGGTGCGGCGTGACCGGATATTGCGATTCACCGTCGCGGTGCTGCGCGTCCTGCTGGTCCTCAACATCGCCTTTGCGTTCGCGTTCCTGATCGGAACGCTGGCCAGCTTTCCGTTCCACGACCTGCTCGCCGGGCGCATCGCCGTGAAATATCCGGCCGCCGATGTCGAACGGGTCGTCGGCGGCATCCGGGCGCTGCTGTTGCTGGGCGTCGCGGCCTCGGTGCCGGCGCATGTCATCTTTTCGCGGCTGATCGCGATCATCGGCACCGTATTGGCGGGGGAAACCTTCGCGTCGCCCAATGCCCGGCGGGTGCGGGCGATCGGCTGGGCGCTGCTCGCCATCCAGTTGCTCGACGTGCCGCTATGGCTGATCGTGCCGAGCTTTGCCGGCATGAACATCCGGCTCGACGGGTCGTCGGTGTCGATCGGCGGCTGGCTGTCGGTGCTGGTCGCCTTCATCCTCGCCCGCGTGTTCGCCGAAGGGGCGGCGCTGCGCGAAGATCTCGAGGGAACGGTCTGATGGCGGTGCTGGTCCGCCTCGACGAGGTGCTGCAGGCCCGGCGCATGACGCTGACCGAACTGGCGCAGGCGGTCGACATCACGCTCGCCAACCTGTCGATCCTGAAGACGGGCAAGGCGCGTGCGATCCGCTTCACGACGCTGGACGCCATTTGTCGCGTGCTGGAATGCCAGCCGGGCGATATTCTGGTCCATGCCGATACGGGCGAGGAATCCGATACCGACGACTGAACAGCAAAGGGGGGACGGACATGACGGGGTTGATGAAGCGGCTGTTGCTGGGGGCGGCGCTGGCCGCATTGCCGGCGATGGCGACCAGCGCGGCGGCGCAGCAGCGCCCGACCGCCGCAACCGCTGCCGCCGCGCCGGCGAAGCTCGCGATCGACATGCGCTACCTGACGCTGCCCAACGAGCTGCGGGTCGTGCTCTCGCGCGATACGCTGGCCCCGACGGTCACCGTCGGCGTCTATTACGGCATCGGCTTTCGCGTCGAACCGCGCGACCGCACCGGCTTTGCCCATCTGTTCGAACATCTGATGTTCCAGGGGTCGCAGAACGCGCCCAAGGGCGTGTTCATCAGCACGATCAGCAACGCCGGCGGCGTGCTGAACGGATCGACCCGGTTCGACTTCACCAATTATTTCGAGATCGCGCCGTCGAACGCGCTGGAGCGCATCCTGTGGCTGGAGGCCGACCGCATGGCGCGGCCGGTCATCGACGATACGGTGCTGAAGAACCAGCAGGGCGTCGTCGGCAACGAGGTGAAGGTCAACGTCCTCAACCAGCCCTACAGCACCTGGCCATGGATCGACCTGCCGATGCTGGCCAATACCAACTGGTATAACAGCCACAATTTCTACGGCGACCTGAAGGAGATCGAGGCGGCGACCGTCGCCGATGCGAAGCAGTTCCATTCCGCCTTCTACCGCCCGAACAACGCCGTCCTCGTCGTCGCGGGGGACATCGACTATGCGCAGGCCGAGGCGATGGTCCGCAAGCATTTCGGCCCCCTGCAAAAGGGTGCGCCGGTCACGTTGCCCGACCTCAGCGAACCGCGCCAGACGGCCGAGAAGGTGCGCAGCCGCGTCGATGCGCTGGCGCCCAAGCCCGGCTGGGCGGCGGGCTATCACATGCCGCCGCGCGGCACGCCCGAATGGTATGCGATGGGGCTGATCGACCAGATGCTGGTGCAGGGCGACGACAGCCGCCTGGTCCGCAAGCTGAAATCGGAAACCGGCATCACCGGCGACCTGTCGGGCGGGATCAACGCCTATCTGGGCACCATGTATAACTACAACGGCCCGATGCTGTGGGCGTTCAACTTCACCCACGACCCGAAATTCAGCGATGCGCAGATCCGGCAGGCGGTCGATGGCGTGATCGACGGGTTGCGCACCACGCCGGTCACCCAGGCCGAACTGGACCGCGCCCGCACCAAGCTGCGCTCCGACCTCTATTCGTCGGTCGATGGCGGGATGCGGATCGGGCTGATCGACCTGCTCGCCGTCTATGCGCTGTTCGACAATGATCCGCAGGCGGTGAACCGCATCGAATCCGGCTTCGCGAAGGTCACGCCTGCGCTGATCCAGAAGACGGCGGTTGAATATCTGCGCCCCACCAACCGCTCGATCTACACCATCCAACCCGGCACTGCCGCAGCCCAGGGAGCCAAGTGAGATGCGCCGTTCGATCCTTCTCGCCGGCCTCGCGCTGATCGCCGCGCCGCTCGCCGCGCAGACCCAGCCGCCGGCCTTGCCCGCACCGCCGATCGGTGCGCCCAAGCCGTTCAGCGTTCCCGCGTCCGAAAGCTATCAGTTGCCCAACGGCATGGGCGTGACGCTGATCCCCTATGGCAATGCGCCCAAGGTCACGGTCGTGCTGCAGGTCTATGCCGGCAATTTGGAGGAAGGTCGCGATACGTGGCTGGCCGACCTGACCGGCGACATGCTGAAGGAAGGGGCGGGGGCCCGCGACTCCGCGGCGCTCGCCACCGCCGCCGCCGGCATGGGCGGCAATCTCGGCGTGCGGGTAAGCTCGACCGGAACGTCGATCAGCATGAGCGGGCTCAGCGAATTCGCGCCGCAGGCCGTGGCGCTGGTCGGCGATGTCGCGCGGCGCCCGGCCTTTCCGGCCAGCGAGTTCGCGCGGGTCAAGGCGAACAGCGCGCGGTCGCTGGCGCAGATGCTCGCCCAGCCGGGGATGCTGGCCGATTACGCGCTGGCGCGGGCGACCTATGGCGACCATCCCTATGCCCGGACCATGCCGACGCCGGCACAGCTCGACGGCTATACGCTCGACCAGGTGAAGCGCTTCTACGCCACGAATTTCGGGGCGCAGCGCGCGCGGCTCTATATCGCCGGGCGGTTCGATCCGGCGGCGGTCAAGGCCGCGGTCCGCCAAGCGTTCGGTGATTGGCAGAAGGGGCCGGCGCGGCTGTCGCTGGTGCCGACCGCTGCGCCGGGGCCGCGCATGGTGCTGGTCGACCGGCCGGAGGCGCCGCAATCGACGATCCGGCTGAGCTGGCCGGCGCCGCTGGCGGGTAGCGAAGGCGACATTCCGATGCGCGTCGCCAATGCGCTGCTCGGCGGCAGCTTCTCGTCGCGGATCACCCGCAACATTCGCGAGGACAAGGGCTATACCTATTCCCCCGGTTCGGGCATCAGCCAGCGCCCGGGCGACGCCGCCTGGACCTTCGACGCCGATGTGACGACCGCAGTGACCGGCCCGTCGCTGAAGGAAGTGTTCCAGGAAATCCGCACGCTGCAATCGACGCCCCCCGGCGATGCCGAGGCGGCGGGGATGCGCAGCTACAATGCCGGCCTGTTCGTGCTGCGCAGTTCGGACAGTGCGTCGCTGATCGGACAGCTGGCGACGCGCGACGCGCTGGGGCTGCCGGCCGACTGGCTCGACCGCTACGTCCCGGCCACGATGGCGGTGACCGATGCCCAGTTCAGCAGCGCGATCCGGGATGCCCTGCCGCTCGACAAGTTCACGCTGGTCGTGGTCGGGGATCTGGCGAAGGTGAAGCCGCAGCTCGACGCGCTACCCGAACTGAAGGGCGTGCCGGTGCAGACGGTAACGGTGCCCTGATGCGCGCGGCCGGGGCGGTGCGGTCGCCCCGGTTCCGGGAGAATGCCATGCCCCGCTGGATCGCCTTCCTTATCGCCATGACGGCGGCGCCGGCGGCGGCGCAGGTCGTTCCGGCGGGACGACCGGTCGAGATCGGCACCAGCTATCAGATCGCTGCGCCGACGCTGGGCGACGAGCGGCAGGTCAATGTCTGGCTGCCGCCCGGCTACGACCGCTCGCAGGGGCGCTATCCGGTGGTCTATCTGCTCGACGGTGCGGTCGATCAGGATTTCGGGCATGTGGCCGGGCTGGCGAGCCTCGCCTCGCTCAGCTGGACGTTCGGGCCGTTCATCGTAGTCGGAATCCAGACGAAGCAGCGGCGGGCGGAGCTTACCGGGCAACCCGTCGACCCGCGCTACCGCTCCGCCTTTCCCGAAAGCGGCGGGGCGACACGGTTTCGCCGGTTTCTGCGCCAGGACGTCATCCCGTTCGTCGAGGCGCGGTTCCGCACCGATGGGCGGCGGGCGATCATGGGCGAGTCGCTGGCCGGGCTGTTCGTGATCGACACGCTGCTGAACGAGCCGGCGCTGTTCACCGACTATGTCGCGATCAGTCCCAGCCTGTGGTGGGACGATCGGCGGGCGCTGCGAACCGGCCTCTCGGAACGCCTGTCGCGGGCGGCGGGCAAGCGCCTGTTCGTTGCGGTCGCCGACGAAGGCGGGACGATGCAGGATGGAGTCGACCGGTTGCGAGCGGCGGTGGCGGCCTTGCCACCCGGGCGGGTGACGTTGCGCTATGCCGATCACGGCAGGTCGGCGACGCATGGCACCGTGTATCACCGCGCTGCGGAAGAGGCGCTGCGCTGGCTCTATCCCGCCGAGCCCGATGATGCCGGGCCGACGCCGTGGTTCATGATCGAGGGGGCATCGCCGCCAGCTGTCACGGCGCGGTGACGCGGCTGGCCGTTGTTCGCCGACGCCTTGCGCATGGGAGGGGTTGTCGCCGCCGGTTTTGGTGACGGCCGCTGCCGGTTGATCGGCGTGCCGGAGCCTGGGGCGCATCATCAAAAAAGGGGCAGCCCGTTGCCGGACTGCCCCTTTTTCTGGTCGAGCCGGGATGGAAGTGAATTCCATCCCGTCGGTCGGGCCGTTCGGCCCGCCGGCCGGCCTTGTGGGAGTGCGGGGCAGCAGCGCTGCTCCGCCTCTCCGCCTCTCCCACTGCGGCTTACTTGACTTCGACGGTCGCGCCGGCGCCTTCGAGCTGCGCCTTGATCTTGTCGGCTTCGTCCTTCGACACGCCTTCCTTGACGGCCTTCGGAGCGCCTTCGACCAGCGCCTTGGCTTCGGTCAGGCCGAGACCGGTGATGGCGCGGACTTCCTTGATGACGTTGATCTTCTTGCCACCGTCGCCGGTGAGGATCACGTCGAACTCGGTCTTTTCTTCAGCGGCAGGCGCGCCACCGGCGGCGCCACCGGCGGCCGGAGCGGCGGCAACGGCAGCAGCGGCCGAAACGCCCCACTTTTCTTCGAGCAGCTTCGACAGTTCAGCCGCTTCGAGGACGGTCAGCTCGCTCAGCTGTTCGACGATCGCGTTCAGGTCAGCCATGATATTCTCCGTAAATCAGATAGGGTTGTGTTGGTGCAGAAGCGCCCGATCAGGCGGCTTCCTTCTCCGCATATGCCGACAGCACGCGCGCGATCTGAGCCGCGGGTGCCTGCGTGATGGTCGCCAGCTTCGTTGCCGGGGCAACGATGAGGCCGACCAGCTTGGCGCGCAGTTCGTCGAGCGAGGGCAGCGAGGCCAGGGCCTTCACGCCGTCCGCGTCGAGGATCTGGCCGCCCATGGCGCCGCCGACGATCTCGAGCTTGTCGTTCGTCTTGGCGAAGTCGTTGATGATCCGCGCCGCAGCGACGGGATCGGTCGACGTCGCCAGCGCCGTCGGGCCGGTCAGCAGGTCCGACAACACCGCGTACGGCGTGCCTTCCGCTGCGATCCGGGCAAGACGGTTCTTCGAGACCTTGTAGCTCGCGCCGGCTTCGCGCATCTTGTTGCGCAGGGCCGTCGACTGGGCGACGGTCATGCCGAGGTTGCGGGTGACGACCACCACGCCGACCTCGTTGAAGGTGCGGTTCAGCTCGGCGACGGCTTCACTCTTCTGAGTGCGATCCATGCCGTTCTCCTTTACTGGGGCGTCACCCGGCAGAACCGGAAACGCCCGCGAACAATCCGCCCGTCGCGGGTTGCGACGACCGGGGCGAAAGTCCGTGAGGGGCATGGTCGCCATGCGGAGCCCGCGCCGATGCGAGGTAACCCTTCATGGCCGGCCCGTCGTGCCTCGGCACGAACAGGCGGAATAACACATTCCCCGTCTCGGCAGGACATTAAGCGGGGAACCCGCACCTGCTGTCTCGGACGGACGTCGCACACAGGACGAATCCCCATGCGACGGCTGGCCGCGCGCTTACGCGTGGCGACCGACCAAGTCAAGCGTGCGAAGCGGCTTGACCCCGCCGCATCTCGCTTCATTAGTCAGATAATTCTGGAGGGGCCATGCCGCGTACGACACTGGAAATCTGCATCGACAGCGTCGCGGGGTGCGGTGCCGCGATCGCGGGCGGGGCGGACCGGATCGAACTATGCGGGGCGTTGTCGGTCGGGGGACTGACGCCTTCGGCAGGGCTGGTGGCGGAGGTCCTGCATCTGGCCGGAGCGGCCGGCGTGCGGGTACATGCGATGGTCCGGCCGCGCGCGGGGGACTTCGCCTATGACGCGCGGGAGCTCTCGACCGCCATTTCCGAGGGGAAGGCGCTGATCCTCGCGGGCGTCGACGGGCTGGTATTCGGTGCCGCACGCCACGGTAGCCTCGATCGCGACGCGCTGACATCGTGGATCAACGCGATGCGGGCGGTGCGCGCCGATATCGACCTGACCCTGCACCGTGCGGTCGATCTGCTCGCCGATCCGGTCGCGGCGGTCGAACAGGCCATTACATTGGGATTTCAGCGTATCCTGACTTCCGGTGGCGCAGTCCGCGCCATCGATGGCGCAGGGATGATCCGGGCGATGCGCGAGCAGGCGGCGGGACGGATTGCGGTGATGCCGGGATCGGGCGTCCGGCCCGACAATGTTGCGACGCTTCTGGCTGCAACCGGGGCGGAGGAGGTCCATGCCTCCGCCAGCGCCCCGGTCGTGCAGGACGATCCGCGCGTGCAGGCGCTGGGCTTTGCCGGGCCGGGACTGGCGCGGACCGATGAAGCGATCGTGCGTGCGCTGCGCGCGGCGATCGACGCCTGACGGGGGAGGGAAAGAATGAACTTCGTGCCGATCGATCGCCGGACGCTGCTGGCGGGAACTGCGGGGACGCTCGCGACGGCCGGGCTGCCGCTGTCGGCACGGGCGGCGCGGCGCGATGCGGAGCCGAGCGGACTGCTGCACGGTCTGTCGCCGCGCCCGGGCCTGCCCGAACGGTTGCCGGCCGAGGACCCGTCGCGCACCCTGCTGTCGCACGGCTGGTTGTTCCACGAAGGCGATATCGTGCCGCCCGCGCCGCAGACGCATGACGAGACCTATACCAATGCCAAGGCCGGCAATGCGCGCGGCGCGGCGGCGATGGATTATGACGATACCGACTGGGCACAGGTCAGCGTGCCGCACGACTGGGCATCGGCGCAGGGCTTTGTCGAGACGGCGAATGTCGCGCAGGGGTATCGCCCGCGCGGGATCGGCTGGTATCGGCGCACGCTGCGGCTGGAGCCGGAAGACCGGGGCAGGAAGCTCGAACTCCATTTCGGGGCGATCGCGACCGCCGCGACGATCTGGATCAACGGCAGCGTCGTCGCGCGCAACTTCTCCGGCTACAACGCGATCACCATCGACCTGACGCCGTTCGCGCGGTTCGGGGACGAACTGAACGTCATCGCCATCCGGGTCGATGCCACGGCGATGGAGGGTTGGTGGTATGAAGGTGCTGGCCTGTACCGCCATGTCTGGCTCGCGAAGCGGTCGCCGGTATCGATCGCGACGGATGGCGTGCATTGCGACCCGCGCCTCGGCAGCGACGGGCGTTGGACGGTGCCGGTGTCGGTCGCGCTGGAGAGTATCGCGCGTGCGCCTGCGACCGCGACCATCATGGTCGACCTGCTCGACCCCACGGGCAAGGTCGTCGCCAGCGCGCGCGGACAGGCGCAGTTGCAACCGCTGGGCGGGGTGGAGGTCAGCCTGTCGCTGCCGGTCGACAACCCGCAGCGCTGGTCGATCGAGCGCCCCACGCTCTACACCGTCCGCGTCACCACCGACGCGCCGGGCGGCGGCGACGAACGGCGCATCGCGATCGGTTTCCGCACGATCCGCTTCGATGCGCAGGCCGGCTTCTTCCTGAACGAGCAGCCGGTGAAGCTGAAGGGCGTATGCCTGCATCAGGATCATGCCGGCGTCGGCGTCGCGGTGCCCGACGCGCTGCTCGCATGGCGGTTGCAACGGATGAAGGATACCGGCGTCAACGCCATCCGCTGTTCGCACAATGCGCAGGCCGACGCCTTCTATCAGCTGTGTGATCGGATGGGGTTCGTCGTGATGGACGAAAATCGCATCTTCAACCCCGCTCCTGAGAATATGGCGCAGCTGGAATGGCTGGTGAGGGCGCATCGCAATCACCCCAGCATCATCCTGTGGTCGGTGTTCAACGAGGAACCGATGCAGGGCACCGAAGCGGGCGTCGAGATGGTGCGGCGGATGGCGGCGCGCGTCCATGCGCTCGACGACAGCCGCCCGGTGACGGCGGCGATGAACGGCAGCTTCTACGATCCCCAGAACGTGTCGAGCGTCGTCGATGTGATGGGGTTCAATTACTATCAGGGCGATTACGACAAGTTCCACGCGCTGAACCCCGCCAAGCCCAGCACGTCGTCGGAAGACACCAGCGCGTTCATGACGCGCGGCGCCTATGCGACCGACAGGGCCGCCCATGTCATGTCGTCGATGGATACCGAGGCGGCGCCATGGGGGGCGACGCATCGCCAGGCCTGGGCGGAGATGGCCAAGCGCCGCTTCATCGCCGGCGGGTTCGTGTGGACCGGGTTCGACTATCATGGTGAGCCGACGCCGTTCACCTGGCCGACCATCGCCAGCTTCTTCGGCATTCTCGACCTGTGCGGCTTCCCCAAGACCGCGTACGACATTCATCGCGCCCACTGGATCGACGACCAGCCGGTGGTCGGCATCGCGCCGCACTGGACCTGGCCGGGCAAGGAGGGGCAGCCGGTCGAGCTGCTCGTCACCAGCAATGCCGAGCGGGTGCGGGTGGTGCTGAACGGGCGGATGATCGGCGAGCAGGCGGTCGACCGGATCATGGGGAATGCCTTCACCGTGCCCTATGTGCCGGGGACGCTGGAGGCGGTGGCGCTGAAGGGCGGGCGCGAGGTCGCGCGGGCGGTGCATGAGACGGCGGGGGCGGCGGTCGCGCTGCGGCTGACGCCGGCGCGGCGGCAGATGCTGGGCGATAACGAGGACGTCGTGCCGGTCACGATCGATGCGGTCGACGCCAAGGGGCGGCATGTCCCGACCGAAAACCGGATGACACGCTTTACGATCGATGGCGCAACGCTGATCGGCGTCGGCAACGGCGATCCGAACAGCCATGAGAGTGAGAAGGCGCCCGAACGCTCGCTGTTCAACGGCCTGGCGCAGATGCTGGTGCAGGCGGGCGAGGGGCGTGGGCGGGGGACAATCGTCGCCACCGCCGACGGGCTGCGGCCGGCGCGGCTGGTGATCGACCGGGTGGCCGCGACCCCGCGGGCGCAGGTCGAGGTGACGCCGCCGGGTGCGTTCATCCTCGGCTGGCGACGGTCGAAGTCGTTCGCGACCGCGCCCGATCCGGGCATGACCCCGCCGGTGAACGACAATAACAGCTGGGACTTCACCCGCAGCGGCACGCCTGCTGCGCCGGAGAGCGGGCCGTCGTTCCGTTTGTACCGCGCGGTGTTGCCCGAGCGGCGGCGGGTGATGGCGCAGGGCGGGACGCTGAGCTTCGCGCAGGTCGAGGGGCGGGCGAGCGTCTATGTCGACGGGCGGCAGGTCGGGGCGAAGACCGACCCGGCGGCCGGTGCGCTGGTGGTGCCGGTGCCGGCCGGAGCGAAGGGGGTGGCGGTGCTGATCGAGGCGGTGCCGGGTGCGCGGTCTGGGATTACCGGGGCGGTGCGGCTGGTGCCGAAGGGGTAGGGCGCCCTACCTCCCGTTATCCCCTCCCCCCGTTCGGTTCGAGCAGCTTCGAGCTTGTCGAGAAGCGTCCGTCGAGAACTCCCCGTTTGGGGCAGCCCTTCTCGACTTCAGTTCTCGACAGGCTCGAACCTGCGCTCGAAGCAAACGGGGGGATGGGGGCGGGGAAAGGGCAGAGCCTACCTTACCGGAACGCCCCAATCTCCGCGACCGCGATCGCCGGGGCGGGCACCGCCGGCTGGGGGAAGGCGAAGCGCAGGTAGCGGGCCGGTCGTGCTGTCGTGAACGGCAGCCGCTGGGTCGCCCGCGCGTAATTGATGTTCTGGAACTCGCCTTCGCCGCCCGGCGTCCACGTCCTGCCGTCGACGCTGGTTTCGACGCGATATTTCATCGGTGGCGCAGCGTTCGGATCGACATGGCGGGTCGGCGTCAGGGTGAAGCCGGCCAGCGTTTCGCTGCGGCCCATGTCGATCGTCAGCGATGCGGGCGCGGGGCTGGTCCAGGCGGTGCGTGGGCTGTCGTCGAGGATGGCTTCACCGCCGGGCGCGCTGGCGGCGGTGACCTTCCAGCCGGCGCGGTCGACGATGCTGGCGTCGGTGACCTTCAGCGGCGGCAGGTCGACCGGCGCGACCGAGCGGAACAGCGCGAATTCGCGGAGTGCAGGACCGGCTTCGGCGGCGACGGTGCGGAATCGCACGCGGCGCGGGGTGATCGGGGCGGGCAGGCGGACGAGGCGCTGCGGTCCGACCATGTCCTTCTCCGCCACCGTGGTCCAGCTATCGCCGCCGTCCGACACGTCGATGGCGAAGCGGGTGACGCGCAGGCCGAGCGGGAGCCATTCCTGCAACCGCACCGTGTCGAAGCTGCGGCCGGGTGGTAGGTCGAGGATAATGCTGGCGTTTTTTGCCTCGGGCGGGGCGAGCCAGAAGGTGTCGAGCCGGCCGTCATTGACGTTGCGGGCGGAATTGCCGGGCAGGTCGGCGCTGGCGGTCGCGACCGCGCCATCGGCCCGATTGTTGGCGAAGGTTGCGCGCAACGCGTTGCCGAAGGCGGTCAGGCTGGCGACGTCGCGGTCATGGATTCGGCCGCGGCGGTCGGGGGGGAGGTTCAGGTGGAAGGTGGTGCCATGGCCAACCGATTGATCGTACATCTCCATGATTTTGCTGGGTAATTTTACCTTGGCATCCTCATCGGCATGGTAGAACCAGCCCGGCCGGATCGAGACGTTGGTCTCCGCCGGCCACCAGAGTTCGGCGCCGCGCACGCCGGTATTGCCCTTTGCCTGATCATAGGGTTCGTTGGGCATGGTCGGCCAGCATGGGTCGGCGGCGTGGCCGTCCTCGTTCCCGACCCAGCGGATGTCGGCGCCCAAGGGATCGAAGGTGCAGGCATCGGGTTGCAGTTCGTGGACCAGCTTCACGATCGACGGCCAGTTATAGTATTGAACCGCATCGATTTTCCGCGTCTCGCGCGCGCCGCCATAATAGCCGTCGCCGCCGTTCGCGCCGTCGAACCACACTTCGAACAGCTTGCCATAGCGGGTGCACAATTCGGTCAGCTGCGCGCGGTAATAGGTGATGTAGCTGGGCGTGCCATAGTCCGCGCGGTTGCGGTCCCAGGGTGACAGATACACGCCGAAGTTGATCCCGCCGCGCCGGCACGCCGCCTCCAACTCGCCGACAATGTCGCCTTTCCCCTGTTTATAGGGCGAATTGCGGATGCAATGTTCGGTCAACATCGTCGGCCACAGGCAGAAGCCGTCATGATGCTTGGCGGTCAGGATCAGCCCGGTCAGCGCGCCCGCCTTGGCCGCCGCGACGATCTGATCGGGGTCGAAATCGGTCGGGTTGAACAGCTTCGGGTCTTCGTCGCCGTAACCCCATTCCTTGTCGGTGAAGGTGTTGATCGAGAAATGGACGAAGCCGTACTGGCGATGGTCGTGCCATTTCAGCTGGCGCGGCGACGGCGTGGCGCCCCAGGGGGCCGGCGTCTCGGGCGGCACCGGCACGATGCTGTTGTAGCGGGTGCAGGCGGTCGCCCCGGCGATCAGGCTGCTGCCCATCAGGGTGCGGCGGGAAAACTTCATTGCTCTGCTCCGGGATCGGTGGGTGCGAAAGGTTCGGGGATCAACCAGGTCTGCGCGATCTGATGACCGCGCCCGCCGCCGCCGATACCCGGCGGGCGGTGCCATTCGAGGGTCAGCGCGCCGTCGGCGGTGAGCGATGGCGGGATGGCGGTTTCGACGGTCTCGCGGTCGCCCTGTCGTGCGCGAAAGCCGTGCAGTTCGACGCCGTCGCCGGTCAGGCGCATCGGCAGGGCATAATCCTCGCCCGCCCAGCGCGCGATCAGGCGGTAGCGGCGACCCCGCTCCAGCCCGGTATAGCGCAGCCGCACCGGGGTTTCGTACAGCCCCTCCGCATAGCTCAAATCCGCCATGCGCCAGCCCTGGTCGGGGATATGGTCGGCGACGCCGTCGATGGCACTTTCCATCGATTGCGGGTCGGCATCGAAGCCGGGGCCGCGCACCAGATGCGGTTCGGCGGTCGGATCGCCGAGATCGTCGTACAGCGCCACGTCGCGGGTGCGCCAGGGGTCGCCGATCGCGTAGAGGCGGGCGGCGGCGTCGGGACGGGCAAGTGCCTCGGCCATCTCCGCCTCGACGACTTTGCGGTCGTTGAGCTGGATGTCGGCACGGTCGAGATTGGCGCCGCGTTCCCAGTGGGAGGCCCCATAGCGCGGGACCGACAGCTGCATGCGGGCGTGCGTCCACAGCCGGTCGGCGATGGCGGTCAGGTCGGCACGCAGCGGGGCGACGATCGCCGGTTCGGGCCGGGCATAGGCGAAGCGCGCGGCGGCGACGGTGGCCTCTGCACCGATCGCCGGGGCCTGTCGCAGCGTCCAGCGTGCTTCGCTTTCATTGGCCTTGGCGGCGATCAGCCGGTGGCGGACCAGCGCGTCATAGGTGGCGCGGTAGCGGTAGAGATCGATGCGCCAGTCGGCCCAGGGGGCGGGGCGCAGGTCCGCGATCAGCCGCGCGGTGGCGTCGATCCCGGCATTGGCCGACGGGTCGCCGCGCCAATTGCCCTCCAGCGCCTCCGGCACGGCGACGAAGGCCATGTCGCCGATGAACATCCGCGCGTAGTCGGCGGCGATGTCGGATGCTGGCGTGGCGGGATGCCAGCCGAGGCGGAACCACTGGGTCACGTTCCAGTCGTCATTGACCCCTTCGCTATAGGTCACGAAGCCGCGCGTGGCCGGCGCGAGATAGGCGAAGATGCGGGTCGTGGCGGCGGGGCGCGGGTTTACGGGCTCGCGCCCTTGCGTGAGCGCGAAGGCAGGATGCCAGTGGGGAATCGGGAATTGCGCGTGCATGGTGTGTGCGGTGTCGGGATAGGTTTCGATCGGGTATCGCCCGGCGATGCGCGCGCGATGCGCCTCGATCCCGTCGCGAGTCTGGGGGCCGACGAAGATGGCGCTGAGCCAGCGCGGGTTTTTGGCGAGTTGTGCGTGGAAGGCATCGAGCCCGGCGGCGTCGAACCCCTGGGTCGACAGCAGGACTTCGGCTTTCGCGAAACGCTGGCGGAGGGCGGTGGCGATGCGCCCGGCGAGCGGGAACAGCCGGTCGGGCGCGGTATGGCCGGGATCGCCGCCGGGGATGTAGAGCGCGTCGAGCGCGGGGAGCTTGGCGGCCAGCGCGGTGAAGTCGGCGACCTCCGCATCGGCGCTGCCCGGTTTGTCGTAATCGCGCAGCAGCGGGTAGAAGAGCGCGACGTCGAGGCCGAGACGCCGGGTGGCGCTCGCGACCGCGATCAGTGTTTCGGTGGCGGGCAGCGGGGAAAGCGGCGAGGTCGCGGCGTCGTCGGATACCGGCGCGACGAACTGGATGCGGTTGCCGCCGAGCAGCGCGAAATCCTCGATCCGGCGGGTGAGCATGGGGACGTCCCAGGCATCGTAGCTGTTGTTCTTGGCGCGGTAGCCGATCTGGGTGCCGCGGATCGCCATCGCCGGGGCTTCGGTGACGTAGGGCGGCGCGGTGAGGGTGAGATGGTCGAGGTGGCGCAGGAGGTAGCCGGCGGCGTAGAGGCGCGCGCGGGTGGTGGCGGCGCGGATGGTGATCGCGTCGCGGCTGGTGGTGATGGCGAAGGCTTCGGGGGCGAGGCGGGCCGGGGCGAAGCGGATGGTGACCGTCTTTTCCCAGCACACTCCGTATCCCCGCGAAGGCGGGGATCCAGTGCCATGAACGCAACCGTCGGTTCTGCTTGGCTCTGGACCCCCGCCTGCGCGGGGGTACGGTTGTGGTTGTGGTTGTGGTTGTGGTTGTGGTTGTGGTTGTGGTTGTGGTTCGGGCGTAGCCTGACCTGCCAACCCTTCATTCCGGCGAAGGCCGGAATCCATGGTGTCGGGGGCTGTCGCTTCCTGCGCGACCGTCTCCCCATCCATGGATCCCGGCTTTCGCCGGGATGACGGGGGGCACACCGCGCCGCGTTCCGCCAACCGCTCGCGCAGCACCTGCGCCGCCGGGTCGGTGCCGACGACACAGGCGGCGGCCAGCGGCACCGTCAGCGGCGCGGCGGTGGCGAGGAGCGCGGCGGCGATCATGCGTGGCCGGGACGGTCCTTGGGTGCGCGACCGAACGCCTTGTTCGGTTCGGCCGCCATGTCGAACACCAGCCGTCCGCCCCGGACCAGATCGGCGTGCGCGATCCAGCTTTTCGTCCACGGACGCCCGTTCCAGGTGACGCTGCGGACATAGGGGCGGTCGGGGGCGTTGCCGCGCGCCTCGACGATCAGCCGTTTGCCGCCGCCAACCTGCACGGTCGCACGGTCGAACAGCGGGCTGCCCAGCACATAGGTCGCGCTGACCGGATCGACCGGATAGAAGCCCAGTGCCGAGAGCAGATACCATGCGCTCATCTGCCCGCAATCATCGTTGCCGATGATGCCGTCGGGCCGGTCGTGGTACATTTCGGTCAGCAGGCGGCGGACCATCGCCTGCGTTTTCCATGGGCTTCCGCACCAGGCGTACATGTACGCGACATGGTGGCTGGGTTCATTGCCATGCGCGTACTGGCCGACCAGTCCCGAGATATCGGGCGGGGCGTCGGCGGGGAGTTCGGACGAGGCGGTGAACAGGCCGTCGAGCTTCGCTTCGAACGCGGCATCGCCGCCCATCGCCGCGACCAGGCCGGGAATGTCGTGCTGGTTGAGGAACGTCGCCTGCCAGCCATTGCTTTCGGTGAAGTCGCGCCACTTCTTCGAATGGCCGAGCGCGTTGGGGGCATAGGGTTCGGCCCAGTCCCCGTTCGCCAGCCGGCCGCGGGCGAAGCCGATCCGCTGGTCGAACACGTTGCGCCAGTTGCCCGAGCGCTTGCGCAGGCGCGCGGCCCCGGCGGAGTCGCCCGCCGCGTCGGCGATGAACGCGCCGGCATAATCGTCGTAGGAAAACTCCAGCGTCTTGGACACGCTTTCGAAGATGCGGTCGGCGGGCGCATAGCCGAGTTCGTCATACGCCTTCACGCCGATGCTGTTGTCGAGATTGGGCGTAGTCCAGTCGAACGAGCGCTTTTTCACCCCGCCCCATGCGGCGGCATAGTCGGCGGCGATGCCTTTCGCGCGCGCTTCGGCGAGGACGGGGACGGCGTGCCAGCCGATCATCGTGCCGGTTTCCACCCCCTGTAGCGGCCAGACGGGCGGGCCGAACGGGCTTTGCTGGGTCTGGCGGATCAGGTCGCGGATGAAGGCCTGGGTCAGCTTCGGGCGGATCAGCGTCTGCAAGGGGTGGAAGGCGCGATAGGTGTCCCACAGCGAATAGGCGCTATAGGCCGCCTCGCCGCGCGGGACGGTGTGCGTCTGGCGGTCGAGGCCGACATAGCGGCCATCGACGTCGGAGAAGAGCGTCGGGCCGATCGAGGCGTGGTAGAGCGCCGACGCCGCGACCACGCGCTGTTGCTCGGTGCCGCCGTCGAACCGGATCAGGTTGAGTTCGCGCGCCCATGCCGACCGGGCGGCGCGGGCGTAGCGGTCGAAGTCCCAATGCTTCGCTTCGGCGGTCAGATTGGCCTTGGCGCCGCCCAGGTCGACGGCGGAGATGCCGGTGCGGATGACGATCGGCGCGGCGCCCGCGTCGTTATAATGGAGCACTGCCTTCAGGCGCTTGCCGGTGACGCCCTTGTCGCCGGCCGGGGTGTCGTTGTCGCTGAAGAACTCGACGCGATCGGGTTTGCGCGACAGCTGCATCGCGAAGAAGATGCGGCGGCCCTTGGCCCAACGGAACACGCGGCGGGTGCCGGTCAGGGTGCCGTCGGGTTCGAGGGTGAGTGCGGCCTCGTCGATATAGGGGCGCTGGTTCGGACCCTCCAGCACGAGGTGCGAGAGGTCGATCAGGATATGGCCGGGGCCGGCGGGGAAGCGATGACGCTGGATGCCGGTGCGGTCGGTAACGGTCAGCTCGGCACGCACCCCGCTTTCGAGGGTGACGGCGTAATAGCCGGGTTCGGCGACCTCCTGGCTGAACCGCTGGCGATAGCCCTTGTCGGGGTCGTCGAGCGGGCCGCCTTCCAGCAACACGGGCCCGCGTGTCGGCACGACCAGCACGTCGAGCATGTCGCCGATGCCGGTTCCCGACAAATGGGTGTGGCTGAAGCCGAGGATCGAGCCGTCGTCCTTGTGATAGCCCGAACAGGTCGCCCAGCGCGCGGTGTCGGTGTCGGGGGAGAGCTGGACCATCCCGAACGGCATGGTCGCGCCGGGGAAGGTATGGCCGTCGCCGCCGGTGCCGACGAACAGGTTCGGGCGGGCTGGGGCGGTGCCGGCGGCGCCGACGGGGAGTGCATCGACCACCGCGAGCGCGGCGGTGCCGGCCAGCAGGGTGCGGCGCGAAAGGCGGATCATTTCGGCAACTCCTGCGTGCCCGTGATGGTGAAGGCGACCTCCTGTCCGGGGGTGCTGCCCGGCTGGCCGCCGCCGAGGAACAGGCGATAGGCGCCCGGCCGCACCGCGCGGGTGCCGTCGAGCGACACGGTGCTGAGCAGGCGCGGGTCGAGCGTGAAGGTCACGGTCTTTGCCTGACCGGGCTTGAGCGCGACGCGCTGGAAGGCGACGAGGCTGTGGCGCAGGACCGGGTCGTTCCATGCGCCGACCTTGTTGAGCGCGGCCGGGGCGATCAGGTAAGCCTGTGCGACTTCCTCGCCGGCGCGCTTGCCGGTGTTGGTGATGCGGGCGGTGACGGTGAGCGGCTGGCCGGCGGTCAGCGTCGTCGGCGCCTTGCCGTCGGCATAGGCGTAGCTGGTGTAGCTCAGGCCGTGGCCGAAGCCCCAGAGCGGCTGGCCGTCGAAATAGCGATAGGTGCGGCCCTTCATATTGTAATCGACGAAGGCGGGCAGGTCGCTCGTCTTCGCATAGAAGGTGACGGGCAGGCGGCCCGAGGGGTTGGTCGTGCCGTCGAGGACATCGGCGATGGCGGTGCCGCCGACCTCACCCGGATACCAGCCGGCGAGGATCGCGTCGGCATGTTGTTTCGCCCATTCCATCGCGACCGCGCTGCCCGACAGGAGGACGACGATCAGCGGCTTGCCGGTTGCCTTGACCGCTTCGAGCAGTTGTTGCTGCGCCTGCGGGAGCGCGATGTCGGTGCGGTCGCCGCCCGAGAAGCCGGCGACTTCGAGGCGGAGTGCCTCGCCCTCGACGGCGGGGGACAGGCCGACGAAGGCGACCACGGCATCGGCGGATTGCGCGGCGGCAACGGCTTGTGTGCGCTGCGGATCGGCGGGGGCGATCCAGGTCAGGCGGATGCTGTCGTCGGTGCTGGCATGGATCAGGTCTAGGCGGAAGGCTTTGGGCGACGTGTCGGCGAAGTCGAGCAGCGCCTCCATCCGTTCGGACTTGCTGTCGTTCGCGGCGCCTTCGACGGCGGCGGTGCCGGTGGCGCTGAGCACGTCCTTGCCATCGACCCACAATCTCACCGCGTCGCGGCCCGAGCATTTGTCCCAGCAGCGGTTGATGTCGATGCGCAGCGTGTAGCGGCCCGGCCCCGGCGGGGTCAGCGTGCCGGTCCAGCGCACGCCGTAGTGGTCGACGGGCAGGTTCGCGGCGGGGCTGGTGCGCGCCCAGTTGAAATCGATGGTGCGGTCGGTGCGGGTCAGCACCGGTGTGCCGGTCATCGCCGGGTCTGCGAAGAACTCGGCCTTCAGCCCCGAACCGAACGCCGTCTGCGGGACGGGGAGGGGAACGCCCTCGGCCAGTGTCGACCCTTGCGCATAGGTGACGGCGAAGCGGTCGGTCAGCCCTTTGAGCGGCGTTACCGGGGCGGCGGAGGTGCCGTTGTAATTCGCTTCCAGCACGTCGAGGCTGTCGGCATTGGGGCCGACGACCGCGATCCGGGCGCCGCGCTTCAACGGCAGGACGCCGTTGTTCTGGAGCAGGACCAGCGACTTGCGCGCGGCCTCCAGCGCCAGCGCGCGGTTGGCGGGGGTGTGGAGGGCGCTGGTGGGAATCGAATCCCACCGGCTCTTGGCGCCGAACGCATGGCCGAGGCGCTTGCGAGCTTCGAAGGTGCGGGTGAGCGCGCGGTCGATGACCGCCTGTGTCGTCAGGCCGCGTTCGAGTGCCCTGGGCAGCGCGGCGTAGGCGGTGCCGCAATTGACATCCATACCGGCATTGATCGCGGCGGCGGAGCCGGCGGCATTGTCGAGCGCATAACGCTGATAATGGGCGATGTTGCCAATCGCGTCGCAGTCCGACACGACCAGCCCGTTCCAGCCCCAGTCGCGGCGGATGCGATCGTTGAGCAGCCAGTCGGCGGCACAGACCGGCACGCCGTGGACGCCGTTATAGGCGCACATCACCGACTGCGCCTTCCCCTCGGTCAGCGCGCGACGGAAGGCGGGGAGGTACGTCGCCTCCATGTCATAGGGTGCGGTCTGCACGCTGAACGCGTCTCGGCCCGCCTCCGGCCCGCTATGGGCGACCAGATGCTTGGGCGTGGCGATGACGCGGGGTTGCAGCGGGTCGGGGCCTTGCAGGCCACGGACATAACCGACCGCCAGCGCGCCGGTCAGCACCGGGTCCTCGCCATAGGTTTCCATCCCGCGGCCCCAGCGGGGATCGCGGAAGATGTTGATGTTGGGCGACCAGATGGTCAGCCCCTCGTAGCGCCGCCGGTTCTTGCTCGGCAGGGCGTTGTATTTGGCGCGGGCCTCGGTCGACACGACGGTGCCGATCCGCTCCATCAACGGCGCATCCCACGTCGCGGCGAGGCCGATCGCCTGCGGAAACACGGTGGCGACGCCGTTGCGGGCGAGGCCGTGCAGCGCCTCGTTCCAATAGTCATAGGCGGGCAGGACATCGCCCTGCGCCGGGGCGGTGCTTTGCAGTTGCGCCGCCTTTTCCGCAGGCGTCATCGCCGCGATGGTCGCGGCGATCTGCGGGTCGGGTTCGGCCGTGCCGGCGAGCAGGGCGAGGAGAAGGCTCACTTGGCGGCTCCGAGCGTTTGCAGCCGGAGCGCCTTCTTGAGCGAGCCGGCCGATGCCTTGCCCTCGATCGTCACCGTCGCGCTTTCGCCGGGCAACAGGTCGAGGAAATTGTCCGACGCCCGCACGTCGAGCGTGCCGAAGCCGATCCACAGCGCACGGGCGAGGCGGGTGGCGGTCACGGTCAGCGCCGGCTTGCCATCGACCGTCGACCAGCGGGTGACGAGCCCCGGATCGGGCAGCGTCATGTCCTTTTCGGGCAAGGCGGTCACCAGCGCGCGCGACGCGACCGCGCCGTCGACCAGCAGTTCGACCACGGTCACGCTACGCTTCGGATCGGCGCCCTTGAACAGGTCCGCATCGGTCATCGTCGCGACCTTCGTCGCCGACAGCGCGGGCAACTGGATCGCGGTTTCATGCGCCATCGTCACCTTGCCATCCATGTCCATCGTCCGCATCCGCCAGCGCGCGGTGACGGGAGCAGTCCGGTCGGAGATCAGTGTGATGTCGGTGGTGCCGGTCGGCTTGCGCGCCGCCGAGACGGCGAGCGGGGCGTAGAAGCGACGGGCGGCGAAGTGTAGCGCCTTCCACCGGCCATAATAGTCGATGCTCGACCAGGACGCGCCGGGCCAGACGTCGTTCAGCTGCCAGTAGAGCGAACCGCTGGTGACCGGACGGCAGGCGCGGTGGTGCAATGCGCCCAGCTGGATACCGTCGGCCTGCATCACCTGGCTGAGATAGACGAAATCGGCGAAGTCGCGGGGTTCGCGATAGCGCATGCGGATATAGTCGAGCAGCCGCTGTTGCCCCGCGCCCTTCAGGAACTTCTGGTGCGCGGTCATGACGAGGGAGTCGATCGCGTAGTCCGCAGGCTTCGCGAACTTCGCGATGGTCGCCATGTCGGGCATCGCCTGCAGCCCATATTCCGACATGAAGCGCGGGCAGCTGTCGAGATAGGCGGTGGCGGGCTTCTTGCCGCCCCATACGTCCCAATAATGGCGGTCGCCATTGCCGTCCTGATCGGGCTTGCCCTCGTAATTGGCGCTCGGGCTGCCGGGCCAGTAGGGGACGTCGGCGTCTCGGGCGGAGGCGGCGTCACGCAGCACACGATCGAACAGGATCGCCATGCCGACCCCGACGCGTTCCTGTTCATCGGCCCCGACGCGCTTCTTGAAGGCGGTACGGTCGCTCCACCCCTCCCAGCCCGACAGTACTTCGTTATTGCCCGACCAGAGCACGATCGAGGGATGCGCCTGTACCCGATCGACCTGTTCCTCGGCCTCGATCTTCACCGATTCGCGATAGTCGGGATCATAGGGGGTGATCGCGCCGCCGAACATGAAGTCGGACCAGATCATCAGCCCCAGCCGGTCGGCGGTGTCGAAGAAGCTGTCGGGCAGGTACATGCCGCCGCCCCAGATGCGGATCATGTTCATGTTCGCCGCCTTCGCGTCGCCCATGATCTTCGCCATGTATGCATTGGTGACCCGCGGGCCGAAGCTGTCGAACGGGATCAGGTTCGCGCCCTTGGCGAATACGGGGATGCCATTGATGCGGAACAGCATCCCCCGGCCGATCGCGTCCTTCTCGCGGACCAGTTCGACGGTACGGATGCCGGTCGAGCGCTGCTGGGCGTCGACCAGTTCGCCATCGAGGCGGGTTTCGGTCGCGACGGTGTAGAGCGGCTGCGCGCCATAGCCGGCGGGATACCAGAGCTGCGGGTTGGCGATGGTGAGGGGAACGCTAACCCGGTTCTCGCCCGCCGTCACCGCGACGGTGCGGGTGGCGCGGACCTTGGTGCCGTCGGGGGCGGTGACGATCGCATCGACCTGCACGGTCGCATCGCGATCGGCGATCAGGGTGACGTCGGCGGACAGGCGCGCCTCGACCGCCGTCACCGCCTCCTGCTGGACGCGGAGCGTATCGATGCGGACGTCGTCCCACGCATCGATCCTGACCGGGCCGTTGGGACCGACATTGATGATGCGGGGCCCCCAGTCCCAGCCATAATGATATTTGGGCTTGCGGATATAGGGCGAGGTCTGCCGACCTTCCGGCTCGTCGCCAGCGGTCGAGTCATATTCGCCGGGCAGGGGGTTTTCGAGTCCAGCCACCATCGGCTTCAACACGCCCAGCGGCGATTTGAAGAGGATGCGGATCTCGTTCGCGCCGGCCTTCAGCAGCGGCTTGGCGTCGGCGCGCCAGCGGCGATGTGCATTGTCGGCGGCGAGGAGCTTCTGTCCGTTGACGAACACCTCGGCAAAGGTGTCCAGCCCGTCGAACACCAGATCGACATGCCCGCGCGCCAGCAGCAGCGGCGAGGCGTTGAGCGTGCCTTTATACTCCCAGTCGCTGCGCCCGACCCATTGGATGGTGGCTTCGTTCAGGCCGATGAACGGATCGGGCGTGACCTTCGCCGCGATCAGGTCGGTCTGGACATAGCCCGGCACTTTGGCGGGCAACCAGCGTGCGGCCTTCGGATGCTCCTTCGCCGCGGTATCGCCGGGGGCTAGGCGGACCTGCCAGCCCTTGTCGAGCGTCACCGTCTCGCGCGGGGCGGCCCACAGGGCGGCGGGAGCGGCGGCGAGGAGCAGGAACAGGGCAGGCTTCACTTGGCGCTTTCCAGTTGCAGCGTGTCGACCGTGTAGAAGGGGTCGGACAGCGGGGAGGTGAATTGCAGGCACACGTCCGCATCACCCGGCTGTTTCGCGAAGGTCCCGGTAAAGCTGAACCGGTTGGGCGCGGTATCCGGGTCGGGCAGCGGGAAGGTGGCGGCGATGGTGCCGTCGCAGCCGCCGGTCCGCATCACCAGCTCGCCATGTTCGGTCACCGCGAAATGTTCGCGCAGCGCCTTATAGTCATGGGCGAGGCCATAGTGGCGCGGCAGGCGGGCGACCGTCACCGTGAACGCCTGCGCCACGTCGAGCGGCATCTTCTGCGCCTGGGTACAGGTGTCGAAGATGTTGACGTTGTACGCCGGGGCATCGCCCGACTGGCCCGAGACCAGCGGCACGCGCAGGCCCAGGGCGCCCTTCGGACAGGCGACCATGTCGGCCGTGCCGGTCGCGCGCAGCAGCGCCGGGCGGGTCGCGTCGAAGGCACGGGGGCGGGCGAGGGCGTGGCCGTCGCTGGCGAAGGCGGCGGCAGTGATCGTCTGCCCCGGCTTCACCGCGATCGGGGCGGCATAGGCACGCGAGCGGGCGGTCGGCTGGCTGCCATCGGTGGTGTAGCGGATCGTGCCCGCGCCGGTCTGGGTGGTCAGCGCCAGTTTCGGCGCCTTGCCGCGCAGCACGTCGCCCTTCGATCCATCGAGCGCATAGGTCACGGCGAAGGCCGCGTCGGCGGCGGCGATCCCCTGTCGCTCGTACCGCAGCATCTGCGGCTGGAGGCGTTCGACGAAGCCCTTCCAGTCGCGCTTGTCGCGCGGGCTCCAGGTGAATTCGGCGATCGCGGACAGGCGCGGGAAGGTGGCGTGCTCCTTCTGCTTGGCGGTCGCCAGATATTCCGACCACGCATTGCCCTGCGCGCCCAGCACATGCGCGGCGGCTTCTGCGGTCACGCCGGGGCGGACCGGTTCATAGCCATAGACCATCTCCAGCGTCTGCAGCCCGATGCGGCCGGGCGGTTCGTCGCCGGCGGTCGACTGGATATTGTCGAGATAGAGGTTGGGGGCAGGCGACATGACCACGTCATGCCCCTTGTTCGCGGCCTCGACCGCGCCCGCCTCGCCGCGCCACGACATGACGGTCGCGCTGGTCGGCACGTCGCCTTCGAGAATCTCGTCCCAGCCGATCAGGCGGCGGCCCTTGGATGCCAGATGCTTGCCAAGCTCGGAGATCATCCAGCCCTGCATCTGGTTCTCGGTCTTCAGGCCCAGCGCCTTCATCTGCGCCTGCACCTCCGGCGAGCGCTGCCACTGGTCCTTGATCGCCTCGTCGCCGCCGACATGGATGAACTGGCCGGGGAAGATGTCGATCAGCTCGTCGAGTACGTTCTTGATGAAGGTCATGCTGCGGGGGCTGGGGGAGAAGAGCCATGGATTGACGCCCCAGTCATGGCCGACCGGCGGGCGGTCGCCGAGCACGCCGACCTCCTCAGGGTACGCCGCGACCGCCGCCTGGGCATGGCCGGGCATGTCGATTTCGGGGACGATGGTGATGCCGCGCTCCGCCGCATAGGCGACCAGCTTGCGCAGCTCGTCCTGCGTATAGAAGCCGCCGACCTTCGGGCCCGGCTGTCCCCCGGCGATGGGCGGCACGCGGAAGCCGCCGATTTCGGTCAGCTTGGGGTAGCGCTTGATCTCGACGCGCCATCCCTGATCGTCCGACAGGTGCATGTGCAGCGTGTTGAGCTTCTGCGCGGCCATGGTGTCGATGACCGGATAGAGCGTATCGATCGGCTGGAACGAACGGGTCACGTCGACCATCAACCCGCGCCAGCGGAAGCGTGGGGCGTCGTTGATGGTGGTCGCGGCGACGCGCACCGGCTTGCCGAACGCGGTGTCGGGGCTGAGCAGCTGGGCGAGCGTCATCGCGCCCCAGATCAGGCCGCGGTCGCCGCTGGCGGCGATGGTGATCGCGCGCGGCGTTACGGTCAGGCGGTACGCTTCGTCACCGGCTATGGCCGCGTCGCGGACGAAGCGGATCGGACCGGTCGTGGCAGGCGTCAGGGTCAGGCCGCGATCGACCTTCACCCGGTCGGCCAGCAGGCGCGCGGCGGTGGCGGCACCCTGGTCGGCGGCCGGGGCGGCGATGCCGGCGCCGTTCGCGATGGTGATCGATCCGCTGGCCGGCGTCATCTGTGCGGGGAGGGGCAGGAGGGGGGCGGTCTGTGCCGATGCCGGGGCAACGATCGCGGTGGCGGCAGCGAGGGCTGCCCAGGTCAGACGGTGCTTCACGCGATACTCCCCTTGGGTTGGCAGGCCGATTCGGCTCTGTCCGAAACTCTAGCGGCCCGAACGAAAAAAGGCCCCGGCAAAGCCGGGGCCTTCACGCGAAACGGAGGGCACGGGCCGCACCCCCCGGATCACCGGCCCCTTACATGCGGAAGGTGGCGTTGAGCGAGAACACGCGGCCGTTCTTGTAGACCGAGGTCGGCGCGTTCGGCGTGCTGCTGTACTGATAGTAGGTTTCGTCGAGCAGGTTCGAAGCCTGTGCCGTGATCGACACGCCTTCGGTCAGCGCATAGCTGATCTGCGCGTCGAGCTGGCGATAGGCGTCGGTATAGTCCTGCGACGACTGGCGGCCGAAGCGGTAGAAATACTTCGAGCGGCGGTTGTAGCTGACCCGCGCCTGGAACGGCCCGTTCTCGTAATAGGGCGAGAGCTGGAGCGTGTGGCGCGACAGGTACGGCAGGCCGGTCGCCAGCGAGGCTTCGGCATCGGCGAAGGTGTAGCTGCCCTGGAAGCCGAAGCCCCAGATCAGGTTGGTGTTGCCCGACAGCGAGAAGCCGGTGACCTGCGCGGTGCCGCCATTGACCGGCCGCGAAACGGCATAGGTCGCGTTGCGGGCGAGCAGGACGTTGAACTGCGTCTCGTTGTTCACCTGGTTGACGGTGTAGTTCGAAATGTCGCGGTAGAAGAATTCGGCCGCCAGGAAGCTGGCCGGCGCGAAATACCATTCCGCCGACAGACCATAGTTGGTGGCTTCATACGGCTTGAGCGCCGGGTTGCCGCCGCTGCCCGACAGCTGGTTGTCGTCGAGCGACAGCGAACCGGCAAGGTCGCTGTAGCGCTGGCGGGCCAGCACCTTCGCCGCCGACGCACGCAGCACCACGTCGTCGCCCGCCTGGTAGATCACGTTGGCCGAGGGCAGCAGGCGGTTATAGTCGTTCTTGACCGGCGTGTAGGTGTAGATCGGGAACAGCTGACCCGCGCGGTTGCTGGCGGTGTAGAACTTCGCTTCGTCGCTGGTGTGGGCGAAGCGGACGCCGACGTTGCCGCGGAACTTGCCGGTTTCGAAATTCGCCTGGGCATAGGCGGCCGCGATCTTTTCGTTCACGCCGAAGAATTCGTTGAACGAGAAGCCGCGATCGATCTGCTTGTTGCCGTACTTGGCCAGCGCGGCGATGATGCCGTCCTTGTCCAGCGTGGCGTAAGGCGTGCCGTTCCCCGACACGCCGAGGCCGTTATAGAGACCGCCCGGCAGCACGTAATAGGGCAGGTCGGCCAGCGTGAAGTTCTGGTTGGTGAAGACGGCGTTGCTGTAGGTCGTCTGCTTGTTGTCGTGGTCGACATAACGGCCGCCGAACAGGATTTCCTTGATCGGACCGAATTCGACCGGGTGCTTGAAGTTGATTTCGGCGAACTTTTCCTGGTCCATCGTGAAGCCCGACTGGAGCGGGATGCCACCGATCTGGCGACCGAAGAACTGCTGCCCGCCGTTGCGGGCCAGATCCTGCGCACCGAGATTTTCGCCGCCGACGGCGGTGAAGTTGCTCAGCCACATCGACGGGTCGCTGGCCGGCTTGGCCCAGTTGACGACGGTGTTCTGGCCGTTGGCGCCCGAGGTGAAGCCCTGCTGCGTACGGAAGTCGAGCAGATATTCGGGGTCCTTGCCGCCGGTCGCCTTGGTGCCGCCGACATTGCCGTTGATCGTCCAGTCGCCGGGCGTCCAGTCGACGAGCAGCGTGACCGAATCGTTCTTCAGGCGGGTGCGGCGATAATTGGTGTCGAGCTGGCCGGTCGCGCCGGCCTGGCCGGTCGGGATGCCGGCGAAGGTCGCCGAGGTGACGAGGCCGTCCGACGACTGTGCCGAGATCAGCCGCGAGCCTTCGAAGCCATAGGTATAGGCCGAGTTCGACACGTTGTCGTAATTGCCGCGGATGAACAGGCCGGTCGCGGTCACGGTCAGGTTGTCGGTCGGACGGGCCTGCACCGCACCCGAGAACCCGATGCGCTCACGTTCCTGCTTGAAGAATTCGCGGGCGAGGAACGAGGCGAAGCGCGCGCTGCTGAAGCTGGCGCGTTCGGCGGCGGTCAGCGCGGTGATGTTCTTGCCGTTGATCGTCGCGGTATTGGGTGCGTTGGCGAGCAGCGCGTCGCCGGTGCGATACCAGTACACCGCCGAACCGGCGCGGCTGAGCTGTTCCTTGTCATAGCTGACCGAGCCGAGGAAGCCGATCGTGTCGTCGGCATTGTGCCAGCTGTACAGCGCCGATCCGCGGAAGCTGCCGCGCTTCGCACGGTCGTTATATTCGCCGCCGGCGGTCGCGGCGATCGTGCCCGACTTCAGGTCGAGCGGCTTGCGGGTGACGACGTCGACGCTGGCGCCGATCGCGCCTTCCTGCAGGCGCGCTTCGGGGGTCTTGTACACGACCGCCTGGCTGATGATCGTCGGCGACAGCAGCGAATAGTTGAAGGTGCGGCTCGACCGGTCGGACGGGTTGCCGCCCCAGTCGGCCGAGGCGACCGAGTGGCCGTCGACGGTCAGGCGGTTCAGCGCCGGCTCGACACCCGCGATCGACAGCTGCTCGCCTTCGCCGAACTGGCGGTCGACCGTCACGCCCGGCAGGCGCGCCAGCGAGTCGGCGACGTTCGCGTCGGGAAACTTGCCGACGTCTTCGGCCGAGATGACGTCGACGATCGACCCGGCGTCACGCTTGGTCGCGATCGAGTCCGCGATCGACTTGCGGATGCCGGTGACGGTGATCGTGTCGGCGTCGTCCGTCGTGGTCGGCGCGGGCGCTTCCTGCGCGAAGGCCGGCGTGGCGAGCGCCACCAACGCGGTGGATGCCAGATATGCGAAACGCGAAAATGCCATGGACCCCTACCCCTTAAATCCGAGCGCGAAAGGCGCTCCCCCGATGTGGCCGCGACGGGCGAGACGACATGCGTCCAGCATTGGACCTATATTGGTTCCATGCAGGCTCGTTTTGGTCGACGGCAATGTGACCAATCGCAATCATAAAATCTACATAAAAATGAAAACAATCTTCACTGGTGAGAAATTTGATCCGATTTGCGTGCAATCGCCGCCTATGGCGAGGTTGTGCGAGTCTTTGACGCAATAAAATTGCTTAATCCAAAACAAAGGCGGGTTCCGTCGGATAGCGCATGGTCCTATGCAAACGACCGCGATGACCGATCCAATTCGCTGGATGATACCGCGAACAGCGGGCTGAATGGCATGATCCGGCCTGCGGAATCGGCATTGCATAGTACCAAAAACATACCTATCAGAGGGGCGTGTCCGCATCGTCCGCCTCCGCCATCGTTCGTTCGTCCGCCCCGGTTAGCGGCGGTACGGCCTTTTCCGAGCGGGTCGGGCAGTTGCGCGGCGATGCCCACGCGCCGCTCTATGTCCAGTTGCAGCAGCTGGTGCGCAGCGCGATCGAGCGGCGGATCCTGTTGCAGGACGACGCCATCCCGCCCGAGCGCGATCTGGCCGCCGAATATGCCGTATCGCGGATCACCGTGCGCAAGGCGATCGAGGGGCTGGCGAACGAGGGGCTGGTGGTGCGTCGGCGGGGCGCGGGCACCTTCGTCGCGGCGCGGGTCGACAAGAGCTTTTCGAAACTGTCGTCCTTCTCGGAGGATATGGTCGCGCGCGGACGGGTGCCGAGCAGCGCATGGGTGGCGAAGTCGGCCGGGCTGGTGACGCCCGAGGAATCGATGTCGCTCGGCCTGTCGCCCGGTACGCCGGTCTATCGGTTCCAGCGCATGCGCTTTGCCGACGATGTGCGGATGGCGGTCGAATATTCGGCGATCGCCGGCCATTGCCTGCCCAGCGTCGATGCGGTCGGCGAGTCGCTCTATGCCGCGCTGGAGGTCACCGGCTGTCGCCCGGTGCGTGCGCTGCAACGGTTGCGCGCCATGGCGTTTCCCGCCGAACAGGCGAAGCGGCTGGGCGTCGAGGTCGGCCATGCCGGGCTGTTCATCGAACGGCGCGGCTTCCTGGCCGATGGCGACACGGTCGAATTCACCCAATCCTATTATCGTGGCGACGCGTACGACGTCGTCGCCGAACTGAACGCAAGCTGATCCGGCGCCGGCCGGGTCCAAGAGGGGGTTCATGACGTCTATCGCCGAAGCCGGGCCGAAGCCGGTCGCAGCCGGGCACACCGCCATGCACCGCGAGGCGGGGGAGGGCGGCGCAGCGGTCGCCCGCTTCCTGTCGCGCAACGCCGACACGCTCGCCGCGCTGGGGCAATCGCTGCGCGCCGACCCGCCGGCGCTGGTCGTGACCTGTGCGCGCGGATCGTCGGACCATGCCGCGACCTATGGCAAATATCTGGTCGAGACATTGTGCGGCGTTCCGGTCGCCTCGGCGGCGCCGTCGGTCGCGTCGGTCTATGCGACGCGGATGGAGCGGATGAACGCGCTGGTGATCGCGGTGTCGCAATCGGGCCGCAGCCCCGACCTGCTGCGCACCGTCGAAAGCTACAAGGCAGCCGGCGCGCGCGTGGTGGCGCTGGTGAATGTCGAGGATTCGCCGCTCGCAGCCCTTGCCGACACGGTGCTGCCGCTGTCGGCGGGGGCGGAGACCTCGGTCGCGGCAACCAAGTCATTCATCACCTCGCTCGCCGGCCTTGCCGCCATCGCCGCGCATTGGAGCGAGGATGCGGCGCTGCTGGCGGCGCTCGATAACCTGCCTGCTCAGTTGGAAGCGGCGTTCGACCTCGACTGGAGCGCAGTCGCCGATACGCTGGTCGATGCGCGCAATCTGTTCGTGATCGGGCGCGGCTACAGCTTCGGCGTGGCGCAGGAGGCGGCGCTGAAGATGAAGGAAACCTCCGCGCTGCATGCCGAGGCATTCAGCAGCGCCGAGGTCCGCCACGGGCCGATGGCGATCATAAACGACGGCTTTCCGCTGCTGGGCTTTGCCACCTCCGACGATGCCGGCGACGATGTCCGGGCGGCGGCGGCGGAGTTTGCCGGGCGTGGTGCGGCGGTGCATCTGGCCGACGCGGCGAGCGACGACAGCCATCCGCCGGCGATCCGCAGCCATCCCGCGATCGAGCCGATCCTGATGATCCAGAGCTTCTATCGCATGGTCAACATGGTGTCGTTGCGGCGCGGGCTGAACCCCGATCAGCCGCCGCACCTGCGCAAGGTAACGGAAACCCGATGAGCAGTTTCGTTGTTCGCGGCGGCCGCGTGCTCGCCGATCATTGTACGCAGGACAGCTGCGCGTTCCGCGTCGAGAACGGCGTCATCGCCGACTTCCATGCCGGTGCCGACGCGGAGGTCATCGACCTCGACGGCGGCTGGCTGGTGCCGGGTTACGTGGATACGCAGGTCAATGGCGGGGGCGGCGTTCTCTTCAACGACCATCCGACGGTCGAGGGCATTCGTGCGATCGGTGCGGCGCATGCGAAGTACGGCACCACCGCCTTCCTGCCGACGCTGATCAGCGATTCGCTGGATATCGTTGCCGCCGGTCTCGACGCGGTCGATGCCGCGATCGAACAGGGGGTGCCGGGCGTCGTCGGCATCCATGTCGAGGGGCCGTTCCTGAACCCGGCGCGCAAGGGGATTCACGACGACAAGCATTTCCGCGCACTGGACGATGCGGCGATCGACCTGCTGACGCGCCCCCGCAAGGGCGTGGTGATGGTCACGCTGGCGCCCGAGCGCAACGACGTTGCCGCGATCGAGCGGCTGGTCGCGGCGGGCGTGATCGTCAGCATTGGCCATAGCGATGCGAGCTACGAACAGGCGCGCGCGGCGATCGATGCCGGTGCGCGCGGCGTCACCCATCTCTACAATGCCATGTCGCCCTTGAAGCATCGCGATCCCGGCGTGGTCGGCGCGGTGCTGGAGGACCGGAATATCTATGCCGGACTGATCGTTGACGGCGCGCATCTGCACCCGGCGGCGATCCGCGTGGCGCTGGCGGCGCGGCCGATCGACCGGTTCATGCTGGTGACCGACGCGATGCCGACCGTCGGCGCGGCGTCGAAGGAATTCGTGCTCAACGGCCAGCCGATCCATGTCGAGAACGGCGTGTGCGTCGATGCCAACGGCACGCTGGCCGGCTGTGACCTCGATATGGCCACCGCGGTCAGGAACACGGTCGAACTGGGTGTCGCGTTCGAGGATGCGGTGGCGATGGCGTCGGCAAACCCGGCCGCCTTCCTGCGCCTGTCGCACCGCATCGGCAGCATCGATGTCGGCCACAGCGCCGATTTCGTCTGGCTCGCCGCCGACCTGAGCGTGCGCGGCACGTGGATCGCGGGCAACCGCATCGTCTGATGATCCGGCCCGGTGAGCGCAGCAGGCGCGGCCGGGCCCTTGACCCAAGGGGGCATTGATGACCGCCATCCAGCTGACCGCGCCGCTTCACGGGTGGGCGGCCGCGCTCGACGATGTGCCCGATGCAGTGTTCGCGGGACGCATGCTGGGCGACGGTGCGGCGATCGATCCGCTGGGCACCACGCTGCATGCGCCCTGCGATGGACAGGTGCTGACGCTGCACGCCGGCGGCCATGCCATCACCCTGCGCGGGGAGGGCGGGGTCGAGCTGCTGATGCATATCGGCATCGACACCGTGCAGCTGGGCGGCAGCGGCTTTACCGCGAAGGTCGCGGTCGGCGACATGGTGACGCGCGGCCAGCCGCTGATCGACTTCGACCTCGACGCCTTGGTGCAGGCCGCGCCGTCGCTGATGACGCCGATCATCGTCACCAATGGCGACGCGTTCCGGATCGTCGATCGCACCGGGGGCCGCGCGGTCGCGGTCGGCGATCCGCTGCTGACGCTGGAGCCGCTGGGTGCGGTAGCGGTCGATACGCAGGCGTCGGGCGGCGAGCGGGTCGTCGCCGATGTCCGCGTGCCGCTGGCACACGGCATCCATGCCCGCCCGGCCGCGCGGATCGGCGAGGTCGCGAAGGGCTTCGCCGCGACCTGCTGGCTGGCGAAGAACGGCACGGAGGCCCGGACATCGGGCGCGGTCGGCCTGCTGGGCCTCGGCATCCGCCATGGCGATACGATCAGCGTCATCGCCAGCGGACCGGATGCGGCACAGGCGGTGACCGCGCTGGTCGACCTGATCGAGGGCGGCATGGGCGAGGGCGTGGGCGAAGTGCCCGCCGCGCCGATCGCCGCCCCGCCGCCCGCCCAGCCCGTCGACCTGCCAGAGGGGCAGCTGGCCGGAACGCTCGCCGCGCCGGGCTTCGCCATCGGCACAGCGCGCTGGCTGCGCGTCGCCGACATTGCCGTGCCGGTCGACGGACAGGGGCCGGGCGTGGAGGCTGCGCGGCTCGACAGCGCGCTGGCGGCGGTGCGCGACCGGTTATCGGCGGAGGACGGCACGCATGCGGGCGCGACGATCCGTGCGGCGCATATCGCGTTCCTCGACGATCCCGAACTGCGCAAGGCCGCCGACCGCGACGTGGGCGCCGGGCGCGACGCCGGCCACGCATGGCGACAGGCGACCCGCGCACAGGCCGAGGTGCTGCGTAGCCTCGGCGATGCGCGGCTGGCCGAACGGGCCGACGATCTGCTCGACCTCGAACGGCAGGTGCTGCGCGAACTGACCGGGGCGGCGGACGATGCGTTGGCGTTCGCGCCGGGCACGATCCTGCTCGCCGACGACCTTTTGCCGTCGCAGGTGATGGCGCTCGATCCCGCCTGCGTGGTCGGCCTGGTGGTCGAGCGGGGCGGCCCGACCTCCCATGTTGCGATCCTTGCGGCGACGATGGGCCTGCCCGCGCTGGTCGCGGTGGGTGCGCCGCTGAACGAGGTGGCGGACGGGGCGACGCTGATCCTAGATGCCGACAATGGCGTCCTGCACGTCGCACCCGACGACGCGACGCTGGCGGAGGCGCGGACGCGGATGGAGCGCCGCGCCGCCGATCGCGCCGCCGCGCTCGCCCAGGCGGCCGAGCATTGCGTCACCGCCGATGGCGTCCGCATCGAAGCCTTTGCCAATCTGGGATCGGTCGAGGATGCGGTCGTCGCCATGGCGAACGGCGCGGAAGGATCGGGGCTGCTGCGCACCGAATTCCTGTTTCTCGAGCGCGATACCGCCCCCGACGCCGCCGAACAGGCCGCACTCTATGGCAACATCGCCGCCACACTGGAGGGGCGGCCGCTGATCGTGCGGCTGCTCGACGTCGGCGGCGACAAGCCGGCCTCCTATCTGCCGATCGCGCCGGAGGAAAATCCGGCGCTCGGCCTGCGCGGCATCCGCGTCGCGTTGGCCATGCCGGACATCCTTGAGGCACAGCTGCGCGGCATCCTGTCGGTGCAGCCGGTCGGGCAATGCCGGATCATGGTGCCGATGGTCGCCAGCGTCGACGAGATTACCGCCGTCCGTGCGGTCGTCGACCGGCTGCGCGTCGAGATGGACATTACGGAGCGGGTCGAGGTCGGCATCATGGTCGAAACCCCGGCGGCGGCGGTCACGTCGGCGACGTTGGCCGCCCATGCCGATTTCCTGTCGATCGGCACCAACGACCTGACCCAATATGCGCTGGCCATGGATCGCGGCAATCCGGCGGTCGCCGGCGGTGTCGACGGCCTCCACCCGGCGGTGCTGCAACTGATCGCGCATACGACCGACGGGGCGAAGCGTCACGGCCGCTGGGTCGGTGTCTGCGGCGGGCTTGCCTCCGACCGGTTGGCGGTGCCGTTGCTGATCGGCCTCGGCATCACCGAATTGTCGGCTTCCCCGCGCTTCGTCCCCGAATTGAAGGCGCTGGTCCGCCGGCTCGATACCGCCGCCTGCCACCGCCTTGCCCTCCGCGCGCTGGCGGCATCGTCGCCGCGTGAGGTCCGCGCCATGGCCCGCGAATTTTGTCAGGAGCTTGCCGCATGAGGTCCGTCGTCGAAGCGTTGCAACCCATCGGCCGCGCGCTGATGCTGCCGATCGCGGTCCTGCCGGTGGCGGGGCTGCTGCTGCGGCTGGGCCAGCCCGACCTGCTCGACATCGGCCTGCTTGCGGCGGCGGGCGATGCGCTCTTCAACAATCTGGGGCTGTTGTTCGCGATCGGCGTCGCTTGCGGCATCGCGCGCGACGGCAACGGCGCGGCGTGTCTTGCCGGGGTCGTCTGCTATCTGGTCGTCAAGAATGGCGGGCCGGTGTTCCTGACCGTGCCGCCGGAGATCACGCGCGGCTTCGACGAAGCGACCGCCGCGACCCTGTCCGCGGCGTGGAAGGTAAAGGCCTTCGCCAAGCTCGACGTGCCGATCGGCATCGTCTCCGGCCTGATCGGCGGCAGTTTCTACAACCGGTTCGCGACGATCAAGGTGCCGGAATATCTCGCCTTCTTCGGCGGTCGCCGTTTCGTGCCGATCGTCAGCGGGCTGGCCGGCATCGCCATCGCCGTGCTGGTGGGGCTGAGCTTTGCGGGGATCAGCGCGGCGCTCGACCTGACCAGTCGCGCCCTGGTGGCATCGGGCAGCATCGGGCTGTTCGGGTTCGGCCTGCTCAACCGGCTGCTGCTGGTGACCGGGCTGCACCATATCCTCAACAATGTCGCATGGTTCGTACTGGGCGACTTCAACGGCACCACCGGCGACCTGCGGCGCTTCTTTGCCGGCGACCCCAATGCCGGTGCGTTCATGGCCGGGTTTTTCCCGATCATGATGTTCGGCCTGCCCGCCGCATGCCTCGCCATGTACCGCTCGGCATTGCCCGACCGGCGCAAGGCGGTGGGCGGCATGCTGCTCAGCCTAGCGTTAACAAGTTTCCTGACCGGTGTGACTGAGCCGATCGAATTCTCCTTCATGTTCCTCGCCCCCGTGCTCTACGCGATCCATGCGGTGCTGACCGGCGTGTCGATGGCGGTGATGGATGCGCTGGGCGTGCGGCTGGGCTTCGGCTTTTCGGCCGGGCTGTTCGACTATGTGCTGAATTATGGAAAGGCGACGCAGCCGCTGCTGCTGCTGCCGATCGGCGCGGTCTATTTCGCGGTCTATTATGGCGTGTTCCGCTTCTTCATCGTCCGGTTCGACCTGAAGACGCCGGGGCGTGACGCCAGCGCCGCGCCGATGGGCGGGGCGCCGGCCGAGGGGGGCGTTCGGGGACGGGCGTTCCTGGCGGCACTGGGCGGCAGCGCGAACCTCGCCAGCATCGGCGCCTGCACGACGCGGCTGCGACTGGTGGTCGCCGATCAGGCATTGGTCGACGAAGCTGCGCTCAAGTCGCTCGGCGCGATGGGCGTGATCCGACCGTCGGACCGGGCGGTGCAGGTGATCGTCGGCCCGATCGCCGATCAGGTGGCGGAGGAAATCCGCGCGGCCGGGGCGGGCGCGCCGATGGCTGCCGTCGCTTTCCCGTCTTCCGAATCGGCGGGGGCCACGGCCGACCTGCCGCCGGCGCTCGTCGCCGCATTGGGCGGGGCAGGGGCGATCCGCGAAGCCCGGACGCTGGCCGGCCGGGTACGCGTCGAACTGCGGGACGCACGCCCGGTCGATGTCGCGACCCTGCCGGGGGTGCGCGGCGCGGCGCAGTTGACCCCGACCACGCTGCACCTGCTGGTTTGAGAACGTTCCCGGTGTGTTGCTCAAATAGCACGCCGGGCAAGCAATACGATCGGCATGGATGAAAAACGGTTTCAGATGATATTGACCTGACTGCTCGCTGGCGGAAAACTGTCTCACAGGTGAAATAATCGCGCCTTGTGACGCGGCACCGACAGGGGGACTACATGAAGCCGATCACCATGCTGCTGACGACATCGTGTCTCGCGACCATGCTGGCGGGAACCGCCCATGCCCAGGTCGTGCCGGTCGAGGCGCTGCCCGACACCAACGCCGCATCTACCACGACCGACGAGGATGCGGACAAGGCGATCGTCGTCACCGGCACGCGCATCGTGCGCCCGAACAACAAATCGGCTGCGCCGATCGCCACCGTCACGTCGCAGGAGATCCAGGCGCAGGGCGCGACCACGATCGAGGAGGTGCTGAACCGCCTGCCGCAGGTCGCGCCGAACGCCGAACAGAATTATGCGGAATCGAGCGGCCGCCAGCGGATCAAGCTGCGCAGCCTCGGCTTCGAACGCACGCTGACGCTGGTCGACGGCCTGCGCCTCGGCATCCAGAACGGCATGGACGTCGGCATCATCCCGGCCTCGCTGGTCGAACGGATCGACGTGCTGAGCGGTGGTGCGTCGTCGGTCTACGGGTCGGACGCGGTGTCGGGCGTCGTCAATTTCATCCTGAAAAAGAATTTCGACGGGGTGGAATTGAACGGCAATTACAGCTTCTACAACCACCAGAACCGCGAAAACCCGGTGACCGACGCGGCGCGGCGCGCCTTTTTCCAGACGCCGCTCGGCATGACGAACGACGGCGCCCGGATGGACGTCACGATGACGGCGGGCAAGTCGTTCCTCGACAACCGCGTCAACCTGACCGGCTTCTTCAGCTATCGCCAGTCGGACCTGCTGCCGCAGGGTGCGCGGTCGTGGTCGGCATGCGAAGTGACCCAGCCGACCAAGGACTCGGCGCTCACCTGCACGCGCAGCCAGTATACGCAGGTCGGCACGATCATTCCCGGCAGCGGGGCGAATGCGGGGCGGGTGCTGGTCAACAATCCTAACGGGTCGGGCAATCTTATTCCCTGGGGATCGGTCGCCGGGGCGGCCGCCAATCCGTTCGACGAGTTCGCCGCGCAGCGTGAGTTCAACCGCATCAACGCCGGCGGCTTCCTGACGGTCGACCTGTCGGAGGCGGCCGAAATCTATTCGACCTTCCTCGCCTATCGCGACCGGTCGCAGAACCCGACGCCGCTGCGCGTCTATCCCTCGGGCATCTATGGTTCGACGCCCTATCAGGTGAATTGCAACAACCCGTTCCTGTCGGCGTCGCAGGGGCAGACCCTGTGCGGCGGCGCGGCCGGCACCAACACGCTGGTGCCGTTCAACCTGCTCTATCGCTTCGACGGACTGCCGCCGGCGTACAACAAGTTCGAAAACCTCGGCTACCGCGTCACCGGCGGCATTCGCGGCAAGGTGCTGAAGGCGTGGAATTACGACATTGCCGGCGTCTATTCCGCGAACCGGTCGACCGACAGCTACCCGCCCTTCCCGAACGAGGACCGGCTGCGCCAGTCGCTGATCGTCGATAACGTGGGCGGCGTGCCGACCTGCCGGACCGGGGGCGCCGCCTGCGTGCCGTTCAACCCGTTCCGGCCGTACAACAACGCTGCAGCCTTCGTCGATTCGGTCTATGAAAGCGTCGACGGTCGCCAGATCAGCAAGCCCAGCATGTGGCAGGTGCTCGGCACCGTATCGGGCGATCTCGGCGAATATGGCATCAAGTCGCCCTTCGCCGATCAGGGGGTGGCGATCGCCGCCGGCGTCGAGTTCCGCGCCGAACGCTTCATCTCGACCGCCGATGCGCAGTTCCGCCTGACCAATGGCGGCACCGACGCGCGCTTCACCCAGAATGTCGTCGAAGGCAACGTCGAAGCGCAGCTGCCGCTGGTCGAGGACCAGAGCTGGACCCAATTGCTGCAGGTCAACCTCGGCTATCGCAAGTCGAAGTACAACCGGCTCGACGGCGCGTTCGACACGTGGAAGGTCGAGGGCCTGTGGGCGCCGATCGACGACATCACCCTGCGCGGATCGATCAACAAGGCGCAGGCCGCGCCGTCGCTGATCCAGGCGGTGCAGGCGAGCAACATCAACTATGTGACGGTCGGATCGCGCAACGATCCGTGCGCCACCACCCCCGATCCGCAGAATCCGGGCCGCTTCCTCGCGCCGACCGCCAGCATCGAAGCATGCCGTGCGACCGGCCTGCCCGACAATCTGTACGGCAGCCAGACGCTGAACTGCCCGGACGCGCTGTGCACGATCCGCAACGGCGGGTTCAACCTGACGCCGGAAACCGCGTACACCAAGACGTTCGGCGTCGTGCTGCGTCCGCGCTTCCTGCCGGGGCTGACCGTCTCGATCGACCGCTTCCTGATCGATCTGAACGATTCGATCAGCTATTTCAGCGCGGGCGATTTCGTGAACGGCTGCGTGCAGACGCAGAATCCCTATTATTGCCGCGGCATCGTGCGCAATCCGGGCAGCTACACGCTGTTCAGCCCGGCGGCGAGCAACCCGACGACCGGGTTCATCATCCAGGGCACCAGCAACGGGTATAAGAGCGACTCGCACGGCTGGGATTTCCAGGGGCAGTATGCGCTGAACCTCGACACGGCCGGACGGCTCGACCTGAGCTTCAACGGGACGCTGATGACGTCGATCGGCAGCCAGGAATCGCCGACCGTCACCGCACGCCAGTGCGTCGGCTATTATGGTCCGTTCTGCGGCGAAGGCTTCCCGAAATGGGTGCACGGCCTGCGTACGACCTGGTCGACGCAGGACAATGTCTTGAACATCTCGCTCAACTGGCGCCACCAGGGGCCGATGACGATCACGTTCAACGCGGACGCGGACACCGGCATTCCGTACGGCCCGGCGAACCGTCGTTCGACCTACAACCGGATCGATGCGTATGATTATTTCGATCTGGCGACGACGTTCAACGTGGCCAAGCGCTTCGTCCTGCGCCTCGCGGTCAACAACCTGTTCGACCGCGATCCGCCGCTGATCCCGAACTCGCGGTCGGAGCTGGGGCTGCTGCGCAACAACACCGTGTTCCGCTACGACCTGCTGGGGCGTCAGATCGTGGCCGGCGCGACCGTCCGCTTCTGATCCCGGCGAACGGACAGGAAACAAGGCCCGCTCCCATGATGGGGGCGGGCCGTTTTCGGTTCAGCCCTTTCGCAGGCTGGCCGATGGCAGCACGGTGCTGCGCCCGTCGTCGCCGGTGACGGCATAGGTGAAGCCGGGCAGGATCGCGAAGGCGCCGACCTGTCCGTTCCGGTCCATCGCAAGGAAGCCGACCTGTACCCCGTCGAGCGCCGACCCGCGCAGCCGGGCGATATGCTCGACCGCCTCGCGACACGCGTTCATCGGCGTCATGCCCGCGCGCAGCGACGATACGACGCGGGCGGTGCCGGCGATGCGAGTCACTTCCTCACCCAAGCCGGTGGCGGTGGCTGCACCCACGCCCGCCTCGACGAACAGGCCGCTGCCGACCTGCGGGGAATCACCCACCCGGCCGTGCAGCTTGAACGCCATGCCCGATGTCGTGCAGGCGCCCGCCAGCTCGCCGTTCGGCGCGCGGGCGATCATGCCGATCGTATCGTGGTCGAGCGGCCCGCCCAATGGCGCGCGCGCATTCTCGCTATTGGCGATGGGCTGGTACTTCGACGTCTTCAGCCATTTGCGCCATTCGGCCTCGGCCTCCGGCGTCAGCAGCTTTTCGGCGGTGAAGCCATTGGCCAGCGCGAACTGCCGTGCGCCGTCCCCGACCAGGAAGGTGTGCGGCGTGCGCTCCATTACCGCGCGCGCGACCGAGATCGGGTGGGCGATGTCCTCCATCGCCGCGACCGCGCCGACATGGCCCTTGTCGTCCATGATGACCGCGTCCAGCGTCACCCGGCCGTCGCGGTCGGGATAGCCACCCTTGCCGACCGAATGGTTGGTCAGGTCGGCCTCGGGCACTTTCGCGCCGGCCTCCAGCGCGTCGATCAGGCTGCCGCCGCTCCTGAACCGCGCGACCGCCGCATCGTTGGCGGCGGCGCCGAAGTCCCAGGTCGAGGCGACCCGCAGCGTCGAGGTCGCGCGGGGCTGCGCGGGCAGGCGGGCCGCGCCGGTCGCGGCGGCGAGGCCGGCGATGGCGGTGCGGCGGGTGATGGTCGGCATGAAGCGCCCTCTTTTCACTGGTGATGCGCGGTTGTGCGCACTCCCGGCGAAACGGGCAAGGGGATCAGACGGCGATCTCGCGCAGCACCGCGTCGAGCACCGGAATCCCCGCCGGGGTCAGCGCCAGCCGGTCGCCGTCGCGGACCAGCAACCCCTGTCGCGCCAAGAGCGATACCGCATCCGGCCGCACGACCGCATCGATCGGACGCTGGCCCAGGCGCGCGATCCGGGCGAGATCGACGCCCTCGCGCATCCTGAGGCCCATCACCAGCGCCTCGGTCACGCGCTCGTCGGGGGTCAGCGCATCCTCCCGCTCGATCCCGTGACCGTTGCGCTCGACCGCGGCGATCCAGTTCTCCGGCTTCTTGCGGCGCACGGTTGCGAGGCCGGAGCGCCGCCCATGCGCGCCGGGACCGATCCCGGCATAGTCGCGATAGCGCCAATAGGTCAGGTTGTGGCGGCTCTCCGCCCCCGGCCGGGCATGGTTCGACACCTCGTACAGCGGCAGGCCGGCGGCAGCGGTCATCGCCTGCGTCGTTTCGAACAGGTCGGCGGACAGGTCGGCATCGGGCAGCGTCAACTGCCCCTTGGCCGCCAGCGTCGCGAAGCGGGTGCCCGGCTCGATGGTCAGCTGGTAGAGCGACAGATGCTCGGTCCCGAACGACAGCGCGCGGGCGAGTTCCGCCTCCCATGCGGGCAGCGACTGGCCCGGCCGGGCATAGATCAGGTCGAAGCTGACCCGTGCGAAATGTCGCTGCGCCACGCCCAGCGCCGCCAGCGCTTCGTCGACGCCATGGGCGCGTTCGAGGAACGCCAGCGCATCGTCGTGCAGCGCCTGCACGCCCAGCGACACGCGATTGACCCCGGCGGCGGCGATGTCGGCAAAGCGCGCCGCTTCGACCGAGGACGGGTTCGCCTCCAGCGTGATTTCGATTTCGTCGGTCGGCGGCCAATAGCCGCACGCCGCCTCGATCACCGCCGCCACCGTCGCAGGCGGCATCAGCGACGGGGTGCCGCCCCCGAAGAAGCCTGCATTCCCCAAGTGGCGTGTCGTTTGAGGTGAAGATCGCCTGTATCCGAGCGCTAGACAAGGATTTTCTGCCGCAAGCGGCACCTGCGGTCGCGCAGACTGCTGGGTCTGGACGGATCAGACCG
>NZ_QQWV01000022.1:0-69307 GCF_003951715.1 Sphingomonas sp. ABOLH
CCCTGTTCGCGGCTGCGACCAGGGTGCTGGGCGGTGACCGCGCAGCGATCCGGCCAGCGCCGCACCCGCCAGCCGAGCCGCCCTCGCAGCGGTCGCCGCATAGCTCTGGTGCCGCGCCAGGGCGAACAACGCCCATCTCGGCCCGAGTCGCTCGGCCGCCGCCGCCAAAGGTGACGGCATCCACCGCCGGCATCGATACCCCGCTTGCCGATGATCCACCGGCAGCGACGCAGCGCACGCGCGAGCAGAAGCGTTTCGACCGGTATGACAAGGATCGCGACGGCCGCATCACCCGCGACGAATATCTGGCGTCGCGGCGCAAGGCCTATGCGAAGCTCGACACCAATGGCGACGGGCGGCTGAGCTTCGACGAATGGGCCGCCAAGACGACGACCAAGTTCGCAACCGCCGACAAGGGGCGCGACGGAACGCTGGATGCGGCCGAATTCGCGACGACGGCGGTGAAGCGCAAGCCTGCGCGGCGGGCCGACTGCCCGCCCGCGCCTCCACCTGCAGACGAAGGTTGACGTTCACGTCAACGTAAACTAGGTTTATGGGCATGGAAGCATCTCCTGCCCAGACCATCGAATCGACCGAGGCCGACCGTTTCTCGATCACCGACCTGTGCAACGAGTTCGGCGTGACGGCGCGGGCGCTGCGCTTCTATGAGGATGAGGGGCTGATCGCGCCGGAACGACGTGGTCTGGCGCGCATCTATTCGCAGCGCGACCGCGTGCGTCTCGCCTGGATCCTTCGCGGCAAGCGGGTCGGGTTCAGCCTCGCCGAAATTCGCGAGATGATCGACCTGTACGATATCGGCGACGGCCGCGTCGTGCAGCGACAGGTGACGGTCCAGAAATGCCGCGACCGGATCGCCCTGCTCGAAAACCAGCGGCGCGATATCGATGCTGCCATCGCCGAACTCAGCGACTTCGTGACCACGATCGAAGCGCTCCCCTTGCAGGCCGCCCCGTCAGAGGGCGCATCCCCGGAGAAGGATTGACCCCATGCCCAGCTACACCCCGCCGGTCCGCGACACGCGCTTCATCCTCGACCATGTCCTGAAGATCGGCGACCATGCCGCGCTGCCGGGCTTCGCCAATGCCACGCCCGATACCGTGGAGGCGGTGCTGGAAGAGGGGGGGCGCTTCGTTGCCGAAGTGCTGTTCCCGCTCAACGCATCGGGTGACCAGCAGGGCTGTACCCGTCATGCCGATGGCAGCGTGACGACGCCTGAGGGGTTCAAGGATGCCTATCGCCGTTTCGTCGAATCGGGCTGGGGCACGCTGTCGGCACCGGAGCAGTTCGGCGGGCAGGCGATGCCGCATGTCGTGGCGACCGCGTTCGAGGAATATCTGATTTCGGCCAACATGGCCTTTGCCATGTATCCGGGGCTGACCCATGGCGCGATTGCCGCGCTGCTGGTGAAGGGCAGCCCCGAACAGCAGGCGATGTACGTGCCCAAGATGGTGTCGGGCGAATGGGGCGGCACCATGAACCTGACCGAGCCGCAATGCGGCACCGATCTGGGCCTTATCAAGACGCGCGCAGTGCCGAACGACGACGGGTCGTGGGCGATCACCGGCACCAAGATCTTCATCTCGTCGGGCGAGCATGACCTGACCGACAACATCATCCACCTCGTCCTAGCCAAGACGCCGGGCGCGCCGGAAAGCTCGAAGGGGATTTCGCTGTTCGTGGTGCCCAAGTTCCTGGTGAACGAGGACGGGTCGCTGGGTGATCGCAATCCGGTCAGCTGCGGTTCGATCGAACACAAGATGGGCATCCACGCCAATTCGACCTGCGTCATGAACTATGACGGGGCGAAGGGCTGGCTGGTCGGCGAGGAGATGAAGGGCCTTGCCGCCATGTTCATCATGATGAACGCCGCGCGGCTGGGTGTCGGGTTGCAGGGGCTGGGCGTGGCGGAAACCGCGTACCAGAACGCGGTGATCTATGCCGGCGACCGGCGGCAGGGGCGGGCGCTGACCGGCCCGAACGAGCCGGGCGAGAAGGCCGATACGCTGTTCGTCCATCCCGATGTCCGCCGGATGCTGATGGAGGGGAAGGCGCTCACCGAGGGGCTGCGCGCGCTGTGCCTGTGGGGCGCGTTGCAGGTCGACCTCGCGCATATGAGCGAGGACGCGGCGGCGCGTGAGCTGGCCGACGATCTGGTCGGGCTGCTGACCCCGGTCATCAAGGGCTATGGCACCGACAAGGGCTATGACGTCGCGACCAACGCGCAACAGGTCTATGGCGGCCATGGCTACATTGCCGAATGGGGCATGGAGCAGTATGTCCGCGATGCCCGGATCGCGATGATCTATGAAGGCACCAACGGCGTGCAGGCGATGGACCTGGTCGGGCGCAAGCTGGCGCAGAATGGCGGGCGCGCGATCCAGCATTTCTTCCGTATCGTCGCGGAAGAGATCGCGACCGCCAAGGGTGCCGACGCGACGCGCGACTTCGCCGAGCGTCTGGAGCGCGGACTCAAGGACCTGCAGGCGGCGACGATGTGGTTCATGGGCAATGGCATGCAGAACCCGAACCATGTCGGGGCGGGCGCGCATTCCTACATGCACATCATGGGCATCGTCGCGACGGGCCTGATGTGGCTGCGGATGCTGACGGCGGCGGAAGCGCTGGCCGCGGCGGGCGAGGGCGATCCGGCGTTCATCGAGGCCAAGCGGGTGACCGCGCGCTTCTATGCCGAGCGGATCATTCCGGACACCGGCGCGCTGCGGCGGAAGATCGAAGGCGGGGCCGATGCGGTGATGGCGCTCGACCCGGCGCTGTTCGCGCGGGGGTAAGGGGTTTCACAAACATGTACCCCCGCGCAGGCGGGGGTCCAAGGTCGCAACCGGCACGTTGGCGTGTCGGGCTCTGGACCCCCGCCTGCGCGGGGGTACGTCATGTTGCAGGCGTTGTAGCCTTACTTCTCGCGCTTCTTGCGATGTGTCTCAAGGTCGAGCACCGCCGAATCCGCGCCTTCCGGCAACAGACCAAGCCGCCGCGCGACTTCCTGATACGCCTCGACCTCACCACCGAGGTCACGACGGAAGCGATCCTTGTCGAGCTTTTCGTTAGTGGTCATGTCCCACAACCGGCAGCCATCGGGGCTGATTTCGTCGGCCAAAATGATCCGGCTGAAATCATTGTCCCAAATGCGACCGAATTCGAGCTTGAAGTCGACCAGGCGGATGCCGATCCCGGCGAACAGGCCCGACAGGAAATCGTTCACCCGGATCGCCATGTCGGCCATCTCGTGCAGTTCGTCCTGCGCCGCCCAGCCGAAGCACAGGATATGTTCGTCCGACACCATCGGATCGCCGAGTGCGTCGTCCTTGTAATAATATTCGATGATCGTGCGCGGAAGCTGCTGGCCCTCCTCGATACCCAGCCGCTTGCTGATCGAACCGGCCGCGACATTGCGTACCACGACCTCGATCGGCACGATCTCGACCTGCCGGATCAGCTGCTCGCGCATGTTCAGGCGCCGGATGAAGTGGGTCGGCACGCCGATATTGCCGAGCAGCGTGAAGACATGCTCGGAAATCCGGTTGTTCAGCACGCCCTTGCCGTTGATCGTGCCCTTTTTCTGGGCGTTGAAGGCGGTGGCGTCGTCCTTGAAATACTGGATCAGCGTACCCGGTTCCGGACCCTCATAAAGGATCTTTGCCTTGCCTTCGTAGATCTGGCGGCGGCGAGCCATGCGATTCCCTTCAACGAAACGGCATGGGCCAGAGCGATTATGTCCGGCCCCCTGCGGAAAGCCGCCGCATAGCCGAAGGGGGCCGCTCGCGCAATCAGCCCGCGAGGGGGACCCGCTTCGGCAGCAGCGGCCGGACGCGGCGCCACAGCAGCAATCCGAGCAACGCCAGCGCCAAGGGCGGCAGGGTAAGGCCGATCAAGGCAAGTGCGGTGCCGATGGTCCAGCGCGCCGAGGCGACCGACAGGTCGGCGGCGCGGGTGAAGGGCGATGCCGGATCGAAGCTGCGGATCGCCTCGCCCGATCGATAGTCGAACACCACCGGCGTTGCGGCGAGCGCGGCCCGCTGTTCGGCGATGGCGGCGCCAGCCTCCCGTTCCGATCCGACGGCGGCGGCGCGTTGTCGTTCCAGTTCGGCGCGGGCTTCGCGACTGGTAGTGCCGCTGCGGGCGTCGATCGCCGAGCGGTCGGCGGTTGCGGCATCGCGCGTCTGTGCCAGCTGGTCGATCTTCGCGCCGGCGTCTTCGCCGGTGATCTCGGAATCGAGCAGCATGCCCTCGGCACCTTCGACCCCGCGAATACCGTCGCGCCCGAAGCTGCGGGCAAGTTCCGGGGCAAGCGAGAAGCCGAGCATCGCGGAAATCTCGTTATCCTCGCTGCGGGTATAGCGCATCGCGGTGATCCGGCAGCGCGCGATGCCGAGCCGTTCGCAGGCGGCGGCATGCGCCTCCTGCACGGCGGCGATCCGTGCGGCGGGCAGGCGGAAGCCGTAGCGATAGCTGAAGGCGACACCGGGTGCGGCGGTGACGTCGACGCCGGGGGCGGCCTGTTCGGACGGGTCGCCGGGCGCCTGGCTGCAACCGGCAACGACCAGCAGGGCGAATAAGGAAGCGCGATATCGCATGAACCACCTTTGCCTCAATTGAGGCCAAAATGTGGCGCAATCATGGCAATGTGTCAAATTTCCAGTTGTCAGCCGGGAGATGCAGCGTGTCGGACGACGTTGATCGCCGCCTCCCAGGCCGGCGTTCCGGGGGAGATCAGCTCGACATGGCCCGTATTGGCGACCTCGTGGACGGCGACCTCGTCACCCTTCTCCTGCGCCATAGTGGCAAAGGCCGGCGCCATCCGTGCCGGCACGATCCGGTCGTCGCGTCCGTTGAGAAGGTCGACCGGCACGCCGATCGGCAGCAGGCACGGCACCGACGTGTCGGCGAAGCGATCGGGCCGGTCGCCGACCAGCCGGGCAATGACCTCCGTGCCGCAACCATTGTCGGGGCTCGATTCGACCGCGGCCAGATCGGGCAGGCCACCCAGGCTGACGACATGGGCGATCGGCAGCGGGTCGCCGTCCGCCAGCACGCTCCCGACCGGCAGGCGGTGGCGGGCGGCAAGCCACAGGGCAAGATGACCGCCCGCCGAATGTCCGACCGCGACGACCCGCGAGAGGTCGAGGTGACAGGCATCGGCGTGGTCGCGCAGCAGGTCGGCCGCTGCGGCGACGTCGCGGAAGGTGCCCGGATAGCCGCCCCCGTCGCGGTCGACTCCGCGATAGTCGATGTTCCACACCGCAAAGCCCCGGTCGCGCAGGTCGCTTGCGGCCCAGTCCATCAGCCGCCGGTCGGCGATCGCGCTCTGCCAGCATCCACCATGAACCATCAGGATCGTCGGCCAGCGGCCCTTTGTCGTGCCCTTCGGCAGCCACAGATCGACCACCTGCAAACTGTCGCCGCCGTAGCGGAAAACATGATCCGGTTCGGATCGGGGGCGCCCGGTCAGGTCAGGCCAGGTCATCGGAACCCACGGAAGGTCCGGCGTAACGGATTGGGACATGAAGAAAATCTGCAACAGCCGACAGAAAACAACAATGCTGTCGACAACATCGTATAATAAATTTGTGCGTATCCGGCTGGTTGGGTAAGAAGCGGTTGGGGAAAGACTTTGCTATCCGGGGAGATAGCCGCAGGGGGCGTTGCGTGGGTAGAATTCGTACGATCGAGCGGGACAAGCTGTTGGACGCCGCCGAGGCGGTAACGATGGAAAAGGGGCCGGCCGGCCTGACCATCGCCGCCGTTGCCGAACGCATGGGCATCACCAATGGCGGGGTACAGTACAGCTTTCGCAGCAAGGAATCGCTAATCGCGGCGATGTTCGAACGCTGGCAGGAAGAATATGCCGAACACATGATCGAACTGGGTGCGGTGCCGGACGATGAAGTGTCACGGATCCGGGCACATATTGCCTATGGTTCGAACTATGACGACCGGTCGCGGCGGGGGGCGCCGACGCTGCTCGTCTCGCTGCTCAATTCGCCACAGCACATGGTGCAGGTGCGGCGCTGGTATCGCAATCGATTGGATGCGATCGACGTGTCGACCGACGAGGGGCGCTGGCTGCGGCTCGCCTTTCTGGCGATGGAAGGGGCGTTCCTGATGCGCCTGTTCGGCCTCGTCGAGATGGACAGCGACGAGTGGCGCTCGATCGTCGCCGATGTCTGGGCATTGTGCGACGGAAAGCTGCCGCAGGCGCAGGACGCTCCGGGCCGACAGGCCGCCTGATCCCGGTTCGTTCCATTTCGCCCCTCGCAGGGGTCGCATTCCCCTGCTATCGCATCCGCGATGGCAAGTGATCTGACCGACCCCGCGACGCCGATCGGCGTGTTCGACGCACCGTTCGACAGCGCCCTGTCCGAACGATATCTCGTCTATGCGCTGTCGACGATCACCGCCCGGTCGCTGCCCGACGTCCGCGACGGGTTGAAGCCGGTGCACCGCCGCCTGCTATGGGCGATGCGGCTGCTGAAGCTCGACCCTGCATCGGGGTACAAGAAATGCGCGCGCGTCGTGGGCGACGTGATCGGCAAATACCACCCGCATGGCGACCAGTCGGTCTATGACGCGATGGTCCGCCTCGCGCAGGATTTCGCGCTGCGCTACCCGCTGGTCGACGGGCAGGGCAATTTCGGCAATATCGACGGCGATAATGCCGCTGCGTACCGGTATACCGAGGCACGGCTGACACAGGTCGCGATCGACCTGATGGCGGGCCTGGACGAGGACGCGACCGATTTCCGCCCCACCTATAATGGCGAGGAGCAGGAGCCGGAGCTGTTCCCCGGCATGTTCCCCAACCTGCTGGCCAATGGTGCCAGCGGGATCGCGGTCGGCATGGCGACCAGCGTGCCGCCGCACAACGCCGCCGAATTGTTCGACGCCGCGATCGTGCTGGTCGACCAGCCCGAGGCGGACGACGCGGCGGTGCTGGCGCATGTCCGGGGGCCGGATTTTCCGACCGGCGGCATCGTGGTCGATTCGCCCGCAGCGATCCGTGAATCCTATGCCACCGGACGCGGTGGCTTCCGGGTGCGCGCCCGGCACGAGATCGAGCGGGAAAAGGGTGGCGGCTGGCAGATCGTCATCACCGAAATTCCCTACGGCGTGCAGAAGGGCAAGCTGATCGAACAGATCGCGGCGCTGATCAACGACAAGAAGCTGCCGATCCTGACCGATGTCCGCGACGAATCGGATGCCGAGATCCGCATCGTGCTCGAACCGCGCAGCCGGACCGTCGATCCGCAGGTGCTGATGGACGGGCTGTTCCGCCTGACCGATCTCGAATCGCGGGTGCCGCTCAACCTCAACGTTCTGGACAAGGACCGCACCCCGCGCGTGATGCCGCTGCGCGAGGCGTTGAAGGCGTGGGTCGATCACCAGTTCGTCGTGCTGCGCCGGCGGAGCGAACACCGGCTGGCGAAGATCGCCGACCGGATCGAGCTGCTCGACGGCTATCTTGCCGCCTATCTCAACCTCGACCGGGTGATCGCGATCATCCGGACCGAGGACGAACCCAAGCCGGTGCTGATCGCCGAGTTCAGCCTGACCGACCGGCAGGCGGAGGCGATCCTCAACATGCGGCTGCGCTCCCTGCGCAAGCTGGAGGAAATGGAAATCCGCGGCGAGCGGGCGAAGCTGGAAAAGGAGCAGGCTGAACTGACCCTGCTGCTGTCGAGCGATGCGCGGCAGCGCACCCGGATGAAGCGCGATCTGACTAGGATGCGCGACCGCTACGGCCATGAAACGCCGCTGGGCAAGCGCCGAACGACGGTCGAGGAAGCCGCCCCGGCGCGCGAAATTCCGGCCGAGGCGATGATCGAGCGCGAGCCGCTGACCGTCATCCTGTCGCAGCGTGGCTGGGTGCGCGCGCTGCGCGGCCATGTCGACCTGGCCTCGGCCGATACCGCGCGGTTCAAGGAAGGCGACGGGCCGGCCTTCGCCTTCCATGCGCATACCACCGACAAGCTGTTACTGGCGACCGATGGCGGACGCTTCTACACGCTGGGCGCGGACAAGCTGCCGGGCGGGCGCGGCTTCGGCGAACCGGTGCGCGCGATGATCGACCTCGATGGCGATGCGCGGATCGTCGGACTGTCGCGGGCGGCGGCGTCCGACCGGCTGTTGCTGGCGGCGACCGACGGGCGCGGCTTCGCGGTCCGGGTGGCCGATGTGCTGGCCGAGACGCGCAAGGGCAAGCAGGTCATGTCGCCGCGTCCGGGCGCGAAGCTGAAGGTCGTCCGGCCGATCGCGGCGGAGGACGATTATGTCGCGTCGATCGGCGACAACCGCAAGCTGGTGCTGTTCCCGCTGACCGAACTGGCGGAAATGGCGCGTGGGCAGGGGGTGCAGCTGCAACGCTTCCGCGATGGCGGACTGTCCGATGCACGCACGCTGCGCTTTGCCGACGGGCTGCACTGGACGATGGGCGGCGAGACCGGGCGGATGCGGACCGAAAGCGACCTGTCGCCATGGCGCGCCGCGCGCGGTGCCGCCGGACGGATGCCGCCCAACGGATTTCCCCGCGACAATCGTTTTTGATCGAACCGTATTCGGTTTCAGAAGCTTTTAACCTCCGTCGGCCATAGCGGTAGCAATGGCGTTCGGCAGGCAGATATTTTCCGCGTTCAGGTCGCAGGCGTTCCCGATCCCGGAGCAGGGCGCGCGGATTCCGTTCGCCGACCTGTCCGCCTGCCAGTTGGACGCGACGCCCGCGCTCGATCCGCGCGAAGCCATTCTCGACCTGTTGCCGGTGCCGACGGCGATCGCGTCGGTCGTATCGGGCGCGGTCGTGTTCGATACGGTGAATATCGCCTTTCGCGCGGCCGGCTTTGCGGCGCGTGAAGGGCGGGCCGCGCTGCTGAACGAAATCGGCGACCAGATTCTCGTGTTCCTGCTGTCGGGCGATACCCGGCGGCGGATGGCGCTGCGGCTCGGTGATGCGGTCGATAGCCGCCATTATGACGTGACGCTCGCCCGGCGGGAGGAATCGGCCGGTACGCCGCGCTGTATCATGTCGCTGGTCGACCAGACCCCGGAACAGCGCACCGAAACCAGCCTGCGTCGCGAAATGAACACCGATTCGCTGACCGGCCTGCCGAACCGCACCGGCTTCGGCGATCTGGTCGAGGAACGCGTCGCGACGGGCGACCGGGCGCGCTATGCGGTGCTGGCGATCAACCTTGACCGGTTCAGCCGGGTCAATGCCTGTATGGGATCGCTGTCGGGCGACGAATTGCTGATCTCCGTGGCGCGCCGGTTCAAGGGCGTACTGCGCAGTTCCGACGTGCTGGCGCGGACCGGCGGGGACGAGTTCGCCGTGCTGCTGGGTCTGCGCGATGGCGCCGACGACGCGCTGCACGCCGCGACCCGGCTGCAACAGGCGTTGATCCAGCCGTTCCAGCTGTCCGACTTCACCATTCGGGTCGAATGCTCGATCGGCATCGCGTTGGCCGAGGATAGCGATGCCGAGGCGGAGGACGTGATCCGCCACGCACAGTTCGCGGTCAAGCGATCGAAACGGACCGGCCAGACCGAGGTCTATCGCCCGCACCTGTTCGACATCGTGCGCAGCCAGTTTTCGATCGAGACCCAGCTGCGGCATGCGCTGGAGGCGCGCCAGCTCCACCTCGCATTCCAGCCGATCTGCGACCTGTCCAACGGCCGGATCAGCAGTTTCGAAGCGCTGGCCCGCTGGCGGACGGCGGAGGGCGAAAACATCTCGCCGGTCGATTTCATCCCGGTCGCCGAGGAATCGGGCCTGATCGTCCCGCTCGGCCGCTGGGCGATGGACGAGGCGGCGCGCACGCTGTCCGACTGGGACCGGATGGCCGGCGGCGATTGCGGTGCGCGGATGGCGGTCAACCTGTCGGCGGTGCAGCTGCAGCGCGACAATGTCGAGGCGATGTTCGCCGAGGTGCTGGCACAGCACCAGTTGCCCGGCCACCGCTTCACCATCGAACTGACCGAAAGTGCGTTCGTCGTCGATCCCGACCGGACGCTGCGGACCATGCTGGCGCTGAAGGAAATGGGCGCGCAGATCGCGATGGACGATTTCGGCACCGGCTACTCCAACCTCGCCTATCTGCAGAAGCTGCCGATCGACAAGCTGAAGATCGACCGCAGCTTCATCACCGGCATGCTCGCCGATCGCGACAAGGTGGCGATCGTGCGTGCGATCCTCAGCCTTGCGCAGGCGCTGGGCCTGCGAACGACGGCGGAGGGGATCGAGACGCAGGAGCTGGAACACACGCTGGTCGCGCTCGGCTGCGCCTTCGGGCAGGGCTATTTCTATTCGCGGCCGATCGATGCGGACGCGGCTTACGCGTTGCTGCTCGCCCGCAACGCCTGATCGACCACGGCATCGGCGATGGCCGCGGTCCGCTCGGCGTCGGGGAAACCCTCGGCGATCCAGCGATCCTCGACCTGCCGCAGCGCCCGCGCAACGTCGGGGCCGCGCGCCAGGCCGCGTTCGACCAGCGCCCCGCCGGTCAGCGGCAGGCTCGGCCGCGTCCAGCGGGCGACCTTCGCCGCCGCCGCCGGATCACCGGTCAGCAGCAGGCGGTCGACGGCGCTCTCGACCCCCAGGCGATAGCCCAGCGCCAACGGGTGTTCCGCCGCGTCGCCCAGCGCAACGGCGACGCGCTTGCGCTGGGCATTGGACAGTTTCAGCCGGGCGGTGACCCCTTCCGCATTGCCGGTATCGAGCAGCGCGGCGAGGCGACGGATCGGGTCGGGTGCGAGGCCCGCCGCCGCTTCCGCCGCGACCAGTGCGGCCAGACGGTCGACCGCGGCACCGTCGAGTTCGGGCAGCACCGGTTGCCAGATCGCGTTATCGACCATCAGCCGCAGCACGCCGACCGCATCGCGCGCGACCAGGAGCTTGAGCAGTTCGTCGGCGATCCGCTCCCGCGACAGCGCCATCAGGTCGTTGGCCCGCGCGACGCAGGCCGCCAATCCCTCGGCATCGGGCGTATCGCCGAACCGCGCGAGGAAGCGGAAGAAGCGCAGGATGCGCAGATGATCCTCGGCGATACGGCGCAATGGATCGCCGATGAAGCGGACGCGCCCGGCGCGCAGGTCGGCGATCCCGCCGAAATAATCGTGCAGCCGATGATCGCCCATGTCCGCGTAGAGCGCGTTCATCGTGAAATCGCGGCGGGCGGCATCGGCCTGCCAGTCGTCGGTGAAGGCGACCTCGGCATGCCGGCCGTCGGTGCTCACGTCGCGGCGCAGCGTCGTCACCTCGACGACCGTGCCGTCGGCGACCGCGGTGATCGTGCCATGCACGATTCCCGTGGGCACCGCCTTGATTCCGGCGGCCTGCAGCCGGCGGACGACTTCCTGCGGCGGATGGATCGTCGCGACGTCGATGTCGGCGACCGCAAGGCCCAGCAGCGTGTCGCGCACCGCGCCACCGACATAGCGCGCCGCGCCCTCCTCGGCACCGAGCGCCATGGCCAGCCGGTCGAGGCCGGGCCGCTGCGTCCAGTCGGCGGGGGGCAGGGTGGTGGGTTCGTTCACGGCCATGTCAGTCTTTGCGCCAGGTTGACGATCATCGCCGCCGTCGCACCCCAGATGCGCCGTTCGCCGAAGATCAGTTCGTAATAATGCCGCTCGCGCCCGTCATGCCACCGGCTGCCCCGCCCGTGATTGGCGGCGTCGAGCAGAAAGGCGAGCGGGACTTCGAAGATCGCGTCCACCTCGCGCGGGTTGGCGACGAGCGGCAGGTCGGCCGGCACGGTCGCCAACACCGGCGTCACCTCGAACCCGGTCACCGTATGATAGCGATCGAGCGTCGCGACCACCTCCGCCGTGCCGATCGGCAGCGCGATCTCCTCGGCCGCCTCGCGCAGCGCCGCGTCGACCGGTCCCGCGTCAGCCGGATCGATACTGCCGCCGGGAAAGGCGACCTGACCGGCATGGGTGCGCAAATCGCCGGTCCGCTGCGTCAGCAGCACGCCGGGTTCCGGGGAATCGGTCACCGCGACCAGCACCGCCGCCGCGCGCCATCCGCCCTCGGGCATCGGCGCCTCGCCGTTCAGGTCCCCCACCAGCAGCGGTCCGGCGGGCGCCGCGAGCCGCGCCCGCAGCCGCTCCGCCAGCGTCATGCCGGTTCGAACGGAAAGAACGCGCCCTCGCTCCACAGCCCGCGCCGCCCGTCCGGCCCCTCGACCAGCTGCTCGACCAGCTCGTAGAATACGGTCCGCGCGATCAGCGCATCCATCCCGCCGCGAACCCGCAGATAGGGCCGGGGCGCGTCCGCCGTCCCCTCGATCCGGATCGGATGCTCGGCATCGGCGACCGCGACCTCGTCGGTGTTCAGGCGAAACGCGATGCGGCCCTGATCGCCTTCGCCCGACAGCTTCGCCTCGACCGCGACGAACGGTGCGTCGTCGACCGTGATCGACAGTTTTTCGACCGGCGTCACCAGGACATGGGAGCCGTCGGGTTCGCGCCGCAGGATCGTCGCGAACAGCCGCACCATCTCCGCCCGGGCGATCGGGCTGCCCTGATGGAACCAGCTGCCATCGGCGGCGATCCGCATCTCGCTGTCGCCGCAATGCGTCGGGTTCCAGCGATCGACCGGCGGCAGCTTCGCCTCGGCGGCAAGGCGCGCCACCTCAGCAAGCGACAGCGAAGCGAAATCGGCGGGGGGCTGCATGGGCATGGGAAATCCGTTAGCTCGCTCGGGGCGCCCGCGACAAGGGGTCAGGCGACGAGCGACAGGCGCGGCGCGAGCATGCCGTTTCGCAGCGGCACGTCGCCCCGCGCCAGCACCCGCGCCGGATCATACGGCCCGGGCATACGCCATCCGCCGGTCCGCTCCACCGTAAACCCGAAGCGCGCATAATAAGGTGCATCGCCGACCAGCATCAGCGGCGCATCGTCGCCCGCCGCCGCGATTGCCCGCTGCATCAGGTCATGACCGATCCCGGTGCCCTGCCGATCGGGCGCCACCGCCACCGGGCCGACCATGGTCAGCGGCAATACGTCGCCGTCATCCCCCTCCAGCTGCACCGGCCAGCACTGGATCGCACCGACCAGCCGCCCGTCCTCCACCTTCGCAAAGCTCAGATGGCCGATCGGCGACAGCCCTTCGCGCACCCGATAGGCGGTGCGTCCATGCCGGTCGGGTCCGAAGGCGGCATCGAGCAACGCTTCGACATCGGCGGCGGGGACGGAGGCAAGGGGCAGCAGGTCGGGCAAATTCGGTCCAGTCGATCGGGTATGAAAACGCGCCTGTACCGCCCCGTCGGCGTCGCACAAGCGAAGATTGGCGAACGGCTTACGCGCCCGCCGGCTTCTGCTATCGCGCGGATATTCCCTTTCGATGACAGGTGCCGTTTGCACGATTCGCTTCAACTGGAAGTCCACGACATCGAAGTGAATGTCCTGACGGGCATTTACTCCGAGGAAACCCATCTGCCGCAACCGTTGCGCATTTCGATGACGGTCGATCTCGACTGTCCGGAGCGCTTCACGCCCGACACGCCGCTGTCCGCCTCGAAAAGCTATATGGACCTGAAGGAAGCGGCAACCAGCTCGCTGCCGCCCGGCGTCCATTTCACCCTGATCGAAGGGGTCGCGGACCATATCGTCGATACGCTGTTCATGTCCGACCCGCGCGTGCAGCGGGTAAAGATCCGTATCGTCAAGCTGGCCATTGCCGAAGCGGGCGAATCGATCGGCGTCACCATGGTCCGGCACCGGCGGTGAGCCGCCCGCTGGCGCTGATTACCGGCAGCTTCCGGCGGCTGGGCGGGCATATCGCCGGGCGGCTGGCGCAGGCGGGTTATGACGTGGCGCTCCACGCGTCGCATGCCGGCGAGCCGGAGGCGGAGGTCACCGCGACCATTGCGGCCGCCGGTGCGACGCATCATTGCTTCGCCGCCGATCTGGCCGATGGGGACGCGACGCAGGGGCTGATCCCGGCGGTCGCGGCGCGGTTCGGGCGGCGGGTCGACCTGCTGGTCAACAATGCGTCATGCTTTCGTGCCGACGATGCGAGCCATCCGACGCCGGAATCGCTGACGTCGCATTTCGCGGTCAATGCCGCTGCGCCGTTCGTGCTGGCGACCAAGCTGGCGGAACAGGGTGGATGCGTGGTGGTCAACATCCTCGACCAGCGCATCGCCCATCCGCACCGCGATCAGCTGGCCTATACCGTGTCGAAACAGGCGCTGGGTGAAGCGACGCGAACGCTGGCGCTGGCGCTGGCGCCGGCGGTGCGGGTCAACGGCGTCGCCCCCGGGCTGACCCTGGCGACCGACGACTATAGCCCGGAACAGGTCGATCGGCTGGCGGCGCTGATGCCGCTCGGCCGGCTACCCGATATCGATCAGGTCGCCGATGCGGTGCTGTTCCTCGCCCGTGCGGAGGCGTCGACCGGACAGACGCTGTTCGTCGATGGCGGCGCCGGGCTGGTCTGGTTCGAACGCGACTTCGTGCACCTCGCCCGCTGAGGCGAGGTCAGCCGGTGCGTCCGTCGTCGCACCGGCCCAGCGATTCGCGCACGAACGCATAATCCTCGCGCGCGATCGCGGCATTGTCCGCATCCTGCGACTGCAGGCTGGTGTCGGGCAGCGCATCGGGCAAGCCGCAGCTCAGCCGATACCAGGCCAGCGTATCGGGCTTCGGCGCGCCGCCGGCCTCGTCGATGATGTCGCCCAGCGACAGCGCCCAGCGCTTCTGCTCGCCCGGACGGCGCAGGATCAGCAGCGACACCGGTGCTCCGGTGGTCGTTTGCAGGAAGATCTGCGTCTCGCCTTCGCCCGGCAGCGTGCCCGGTACGTGGAACGCATTGCCGATCCCGGTGATCGCGGGCGGTGCATCCGGCGCGATCACCTCGCGCACGACGTCGCGCACCCGCTGGTCGAGCGCCGGTGCCCAGGTAAATTGTGCGTCTGGCGTCACCAACTGTACCTGATCGGGACGCCCGGCCACTGCGCGGGCAAAGGCGATGATGCGCTGCCGCTTCAGGTTGGGCGCACGGCCGCGCGGGTCGAACGGGACGTCGACCAGATAGCCGACACGGGCGGGCAGGGGGCCGTTGGCGCGAATCAGCGCACCGACATCGGCGGTGACGTAGAAACGGACATGGCCGGGCGCCAGGCCGGGCGCTTCCGCCGGCGCGATCCGCGCGACCGAGCGAATCGTGGCATCCAGCACGATATCGCTTTCCAATGCCAGCCGCGCGACCCGGGCATAGGGAATGGCCGCCGATTCGCCGATAACGTTAACAGGAACGGGTGGGCCCTGGCGTGCCGACACCGGCGAACATGCGACCAGAAATGCGGAAAATGCTGCGGTGCAGAGCGGGATGCGTTTCATGCAACTGCTCTTAACCCGCGGAAAACCGTGGTTACAGACTTATTTCGGTAATGGCGCGATTGTACGAATGTTTCGTCCGACAAAGCGTTTGCGTCGTTTGTAAGGCCGCGATAGACAATCGCGGTCCGGAATGCCGCGTAGCCCCGGACACGACGGTCGTTGCGTGCCGGTTTCCGCCGGACGGACCGACCCAATGTACCGGGCTAGAGGAGTTTGGTTGCTGAATGGCTTACGCTGACCAAAAAGCAGGTAGTGGCCGGATCGTCGCGCTGATCATCGTGGGTATCCTCCACGTCGTGATCGGGTACGCGTTCATCTCCGGCCTTGCCTACAAATATGTGAAGAAGGTGACTGAGGATACCGAGACGTTCGACGTCGAGGAGCCGCCACCCCCGCCCGAGGAGATTCCTCCTCCCCCGCCGCCGCCTGAACAGCCGCAGCCGCAGTCGCCGCCGCCGGTCGTGACGCCGCCGCCGATCGTCCGTACGCAGGCACCGCCGCCGGTGGTGATCCAGTCGGTGACGACGCCGCCGCCGACCTACGCGCCGATCCCGACGGCCGGTCCGCCTGCGCCGCCGGCTCCGGTTGCGCCGCCGGCGCCGCCCGCGCCCGTGGTCAGCAAGGCCGCAGGTGCGAAGGGCGATCCCGCGCAGTGGATCACCAACGACGACTATCCGCCCAGCGCGCTCAACAGCGGCGACGAAGGTGTGACGGCGATCGCTTGGGACATCAACACGCAGGGTCGTGTCGAAAACTGCCGCGTGACGTCGTCGTCCGGTTCGGCCGCGCTCGATCGCGCCGCCTGCTCGGCGATCACCCGTCGCGGCCGGTACAGCCCGGCGCTCGACCAGTCGGGCAACCCGATCCGTTCGAGTTCGTCGCGTCGCGTCCGCTGGCAGCTGCCGGCCGATCGGTAAGACCGGGTGTCCCGCGACCTTCGGGTCACGGGACGGTCCGGGGCAATATTCTTCAAGAACATATCAGCTCTAAGGAAACTATCCGATGCTCACCCCCATCCTTGCTGCCGGCGCACCTGCCGGAGCTCCGAACTTCGGCTTCTGGGAAGCGCTTCAGCAGGGCGGCGCGATCGCGTTCGGCACGCTGGGTATCCTGGTCATCATGTCGGTCGGCTCGTTCTACATTCTCTTCACCAAGCTGTTCGAACAGCAGAAGATCATGAACCAGGCGAAGCGCGTCCGCGCCACCTTCTGGCAGTCGAACTCGCTGCGTGAAGGCGCCGCGAAGCTCGACAAGAACTCGGCCTATCGCCAGATCGTCGACGACGGCCTCGCCGCGCAGGAACAGCATGGCAAGCTGACCGATCCGGTCGAAGCGCATGACTGGCTGCACGGCTCGCTCGCTCGCTCGGAAGCCTCGATCAACTCGAAGCTCAACGGCGGCCTCGCCTTCCTCGCGACCGTCGGCGCGACCTCGCCGTTCGTCGGTCTGTTCGGTACCGTGGTCGGCATCTACCGCGCGCTCGTGAAGATCGGTGCCGCCGGTCAGGCCGCCATCGGCGACGTCGCCGGTCCGGTCGGTGAAGCGCTCATCATGACCGCCATCGGTCTGGTCGTCGCGGTTCCCGCCGTGCTCGCCTACAACTGGCTGCAGCGCCGTAACAAGTCGATCGCGGAAGACCTGTCGGCCTTCTCGAACGACGTGCTCGGCTACCTCGCCTCGAACGGTGCGGTCCGTCCGACCGTCGCCGCCCGTGGCCCGGCTCCGACCGCCAAGCCGGCAGTCGGCAGCACCACCGCCGGCCAGGCCGGTGGCGTGCCGACCGCTCCGCGCGTCTGATCGCACGGTGCTGATGCCGCCGGGGCCGTGACCGGTCCCGGCGGTTCGATTGAGTAGAAGTGGATAGGATAGCCTCATGGCGATGAGTGTTGGCGGCGGCGGCGATGAAGCCCCCCTCTCGGACATCAATACCACGCCGCTCGTGGACGTCATGCTCGTGCTGCTGATCATCTTCCTGATCGCGGTTCCGGTCGTGGTCCAGCAGGTGAGCGGCCTCAAGGTCCCGAAGGTCGTGTTCGAACCGACGACGACCAAGCCGGAGAACGTCTCGTTGTCGGTGCAGGGCCTCGATGGCCAGTGCGCGGTGTACTGGGGCCTGACCCGGGTCACGGCGGACGAACTGCGCACTCGTGCGGTCAAGAAGCTGGAAGACGAAGTGGCCCGTCAGGGTGGCGTCGGCAACCCGAACCTCGAACTGCCCGAAGTGCACATCCGGGGCGACGTGAATACGCCGTATCGCTGCATCGGCGGCACCATCTACACGATGCAGTCGGCCGGGTTCACCAAGGTCGGGTTCATTTCCGAACCGGACCCGAACACCACGCCGCGTACGCGTCAATAGGAGTAGCCTGACATGGCAATGAGTGGTGGCGGTCGCAGCGACGACGAACCGATGATGGACATGAACACGACGCCGTTGATCGACGTGCTGCTCGTGCTCCTGATCATGTTCATCATCACCATCCCGATCCAGAGCCACGCGGTGAAGGTCGACCTTCCGCAGCCGGACAACCGGCCGCAGAACAATATCGACCCGCAGAAGAACAAGATCACGATCAACGCGCAGGGCCAGACCTTCTGGAACGGTTCGCCGGTCGATGAGGTCACGCTGACCCAGTATCTTGATCAGACCGTGGCGATGAGCCCGCAGCCCGAACTGCACTTCCAGCCCGACGCAACCGCGCGGTACGAAGTGGTCGACGGCGTGCTGGCGATCATCAAGCGCGCCAACGTGACGAAGCTCGGCTTCGTCGGCAACGAGCAGTATCGCGGCGATTTCTGATCGCTGATGGCTCGGCCGGTCGAACGGCGGATCAGGGGCGGCCTTCGGGCCGCCCTTTTTTTGTGCCTGCGGCACGCGGCATCGCTTGCGCAACCGTCTTCAAAGTGAAACATTGATGTCATCACGATGTAACAAACAGGAGATGGTATCATGCGAATCGGAACTGCCGCACTGCTTGGCTCGGCGCTGGCGGTGATGGGGATCGCCACCAGCGCGAACGCCCAGCAAGTTGAATACGCGCACGCCGCCATCACCGCCGGCAACCTCACCACCGCCGAACGCACGCTCGAGCGCGAAACCCGCGCCGGTAGCCGGGAACCGGAAGTCCTCCTCAATCTGGCAGCGGTCTATGCGATGACGCAGCGCCCCACCGAGGCGCGCGAACTCTATCTGCGCGTCCTGAATGCCAAGGACGCGTCGCTGGTGATGCCCTCGTCGCAGGTAGCGAGCGCCCACGACGTCGCCCGCCGCGGCCTGCGGCTGCTCGATCAGCCGGGCACGATGCAGATTACTTCGCGCTGATGTCGAACCGATCCGGCATGCCGATCGTGGCAGCCGGATCGGTCGAACCTGCACGGCCAACCCAGACCGGCTTCGTCGGATTGCTCGATCATCTGCCCAGACGACAAGCTACTTTCCTGCGAACCTATGCGATCTCGCAAGTAGCAAATCTTCGAATGCGGCCTGACCCTATCGTTTGAGTCCCGAGCCTCTGCGCGCGCAGTGGTCGTCGCAGATAGAAAGATTGCGAAAGGGAAACCCGCAACTGCGGGGACCGCACGAGCGATCTTTGCGACCCTCGCTACGGGAATACAGTCCCAAGTCGGACTGCACGCTGATCGTCAGGCTAAGAGCAGCCTCAATACCGTCGGCGCGACTGCTGTCGCATTGTGAACCTTCGGTATCACGTCGGGCTGCGAGACGATTGACGCCGGGTCGCCGTCTGCGAGCAGCAACGCCGGACCGTCATCCTAAGGTCGGCTCTGCTGAGTAAGCACCTGGCGTTATTTGATCGATCGTCCGGCAGCGCCGAAGATGAGCGCAACGCTTCCAGTTGCCGGAAGGTCGACAAGCGACCTGCCGGCACCTTTCGCATGTTCGGCGGGAGTTACCGGACGGTCAACGTGGCAGTCTTCAATTGAGTCGAGCTGTTGCCGGTGCTGATGGTGAAGGTACCGGGTTCGACAACATGTTTCATGTCGACGTTCCAGAAGGCGAGGTCGTTCGGCTTCAGGTCGAAGGTGACCGTCCGGCGTTCGCCCGGTTGCAGGGTTACGCGCTGGAAGTGCTTCAGTTCGAGCACGGGGCGCGTTACCGTCGCTTCGTCGTCGCGGACATAGAGCTGGACGACCTCGTCCCCCGCGCGGCGGCCCGTATTAGCGACGTCGACCGACACCCGGACCGTTTCGTCGCGGCCGATCGTCGTCTTGGCGAGCTTCGGCGCGCCGACGGTGAAGCTGGTGTAGGACAGGCCGTATCCGAACGGATAGAGCGGCGCGGTGGTGTCGAACAGATAGCCGCGCCGCGAGGTCGGCTTGTGGTTGTAGAAGATCGGCAGCTGCCCCTCGCTGCGCGGCACCGTCACCGGCAGCTTGCCGCCCGGATTGGCACGGCCGAGCACGACATCGGCGACGGCGTGGCCGGTTTCCTGCCCGAGATACCAGCCCTCGAGGATCGCGGGCGCGGTCGCGTCGAGATAGGTCGCGGCGAGCGGGCCGCCGTTCAACAGCACGACCAGCACCGGCTTGCCGGTCGCGAACAGGCGGCGGGCGAGTTCATTCTGTTCGCCGATCAGGTCGAGTTTCTGCCGGTCACCGAGATGCTGGTCGGCCCAGGCTTCGCGGCTCAATTGTTCGTTCTGGCCGAGCACCAGCAGGATCGTGTCGGCCGACGCCGCCTTGCGCACCGCCTCCTCGATCAGCGGCGCATTCTCGGACGCCGGGACCAGTTCGACCTTGTCGGCGGCCCATTGGCGGCTGCGGGTCAGGCGCACGCCCTCGGCATAGTCGACCGAGAAGCGGCCCTGCGCGGCCTGCTGCATGCCTTCCAGCACGCTCACGACATGCTTGGGCACGTCCGAATAGCCGCCGATCGGGGTGTCGCGGGCGTGGGTGCCGACGACCAGCATCCGGCCGACCTTGGCCGGATCGAGCGGCAGCAGGTTGTTCTGGTTCTTGAGCAGCACCATCGACCGCACGGCTGCTTCGCGGGCCAGCGCGATCGCGTCGGGCGTCGCCGTCTTTGCCTCCGCGGTGCGGGCGTCGGCATAGGGGTTTTCGAACAACCCCATCTGAAACTTCATGGTCAGGATGCGGCGGACCGCGTTGTCGACCTGCGACACCGGCACCTGGCCCGACTTGACCATTGCAGCCAGCGTCGACCAACCCTCGGCATCGGGCAGCTCCATGTCGACCCCGGCGTCGAGCGCGCGGCGGCCGGCGGCGGCCATGTCGGTGCCGTACAGCTTGTGCCGGGTGTTCAGTTCCTTGATCGCGAAATAGTCGCTGACCACCGACCCCTTATAGCCCCATTCGCGGCGCAGCACGTCGTCGAGCAGCCATTTGTTGGCGTGGCTGGGGATGCCGTCGATTTCGTTATAGGATGCCATCACCGCCTGCACCGGCAATTCGGTCACTGCACGCTGGAACGGCGGGAAGAAATTTTCGCGCAGCGTCCGTTCGGAGATGTTGGCCGGGCCGACATTGGTGCCGTTTTCGGGCTGGCCATGACCGGTCATGTGCTTGAGCGTCACCATGACCTTGTCGGCTTTCAACGGCAGCGTCGTGCCCTGGAACCCGCGAATCGCGGCGAGGCCCATTTCGCCGACCAGATGCGGGTCTTCGCCATAGGTTTCCTCGATCCGGCCCCAGCGCGGATCGCGCGCGACGTCGACCACGGGGGCGAGGGCGAGATTGGCGCCTCGTGCGCGCATTTCACGCGCCGCCACGCCGAACACGCGTTCGACCAGCGCCGGGTCCCATGACGAAGCGAGCGCGATCGACTGCGGGAAGCTGGTAGCGCCACGCGCGACATAGCCGTGCAGCGCTTCCTCATGCATGATCATCGGGATGCCGAGCCGGGTGTTCTCGACCGCCCAGCGCTGCGCCGCGTTGATGTAGTCGGCGGTTTCCTGCGCGGTGCGGTTCACCGCGTCCTCCGCGACACCGGCGGCGTTGTTGCTGGCGGTGACGCCGCGCTTGTCCGACGGACGGGTGATCTGGCCGAGGCCGTTGGGGAAGGCACGCGACGCCTTGGCAGCAGAAAAATTACCCTTTGCGTCCTGAATATCGCCCTTCTTTTCCCAGATGCCGATCATCTGGGCGACCTTTTCCTCCAGCGTCATGCGGCGCAGCAGATCCTCGACGCGGGCCGCGACCGGCTGCGACGCGTCCTTGTAGAGCATCTTTTCGGCAGCGGCGGTGCGTGTCGGGCGGTTCTGCGCGATGACGGTGCCGGTGGCGGCGGTCGCGAGCAGGCAGGCGAGCGCAAGGCGGACGGGCTTCGACGCTAGGGTCACGATCTCTCTCCCATGACATTCGGCGTCCGGCGCAGCCGTCACCGTATTTGGTAGCGCTATCAGCTATCGGGCCGCCGGCGATGCGTCAACCGATCGTCGCGATTTGCAATCGGCCCGGCTGCGCCATAATCAGTGATCCGAAGGAGCCAACCATTTTCATGGATAAACCCAGTCGCCGCAGCGGGGGCAGCGTCACGATCCAGGATGTCGCGCGCACCGCCGGCGTATCGGCGATGACGGTGTCGCGAGTCGTGAACGGCGGCGCCAATGTCCGCCAGTCGACCCGCGAGGCGGTGCTGGCGGCGATCGAGCAGCTCAACTATTCGCCGAACAGCGCGGCGCGCAGCCTGGCGGCGGGGGAGGCGGCGCAGATCGGTTTGCTCTATGCCAACCCGTCGATGGCCTATCTGTCGCATTTCCTGATCGGCGCGCTGGAAGGTGCGCGCAAGGTCGGCTGCCATCTGGTGCTGGAGCCGTGCGATGGCGACGGTCCGGAAGCACAGGCGGAAGGCGCGCGGCGGTTCGCGTCGACGCCGGTGCAGGGCGTGATCCTGCCGCCGCCGCTGTCGGATGCCCCGCTGGTGCAGGACGAACTGGACGCGGCGGGCACGCCTTCGGTCGCGGTCGCGGTCGGCATGGCGCAACCAGGCCGCTCGTCGGTTCGCATCGATGATTTCGCGGCGGCCAAGGCGATGACCGGGCATCTTCTGGGTCTGGGCCATCGCCGGATCGGTTTCGTGCGCGGCAATCCGAACAACGGCGCGAGTGCGGAGCGGTGGCGGGGGTTCGTCGCGGCGATCGAGGGCGCCGGTCTGCAGGTCGCGGACATGCCGGTCGAACAGGGGCTGTTCACCTATCGGTCGGGCATCGATGCGGCCGAAGGACTGATCGACCGGGAGGATCGACCGACCGCGATCTTCGCCAGCAACGACGACATGGCGGCGGCGGCGATCAGCGTCGCGCATCGCCGCGGGCTGCACGTGCCGCAGGATGTCAGCATCGTCGGGTTCGACGACACCTCGCTCGCCACCACCACTTGGCCCGAGATCACCACCATCCGCCAGCCGATCGCGGCGATGGCGGAGGCGGCGGTCGAGATGCTGCTGACCCAGGTGCGCGAACGGCGGGCGGGCAACGATGTCGGCGAGGACGAGGACCGGGTGTTGGAGCATGAACTGGTCGTGCGGGAGTCGTGCGGGCCGGTGCCGGAATGATGGCGTAGGCTGGGCCGGTCAACCCGGTCCTGTTGCCACCCCAGACTTGAGACTTTTGTGAAAGTCGCGCGCTATACTAGGAGATCTGCCGTACCCCCGCCTGCGCGGGGGTGCAGCAAGGGGCGAAGGGTTGGGACTTTCGCAGAGGTCTCGACTTGATCCGGGGTCCCGCTTTCTACGGGGGGCGGAGAAGAAGCGGGACCCCGGGTCAAGCCCGGGGTGACAGTGGGAGGTGGGCCTTTTCGACGCCACCGGCACTGGAATGGCGGAGGGGCGATCGGCCTCGCCAAACGTCTTCAGGTAAAATCGGTTTGACGTTCGATTGCGGCGCTTGCAATTATCATAAGAATTCGTCACCGTTACCGCTAACACGTCGCCATGCGCGGCAGTGAGCTTGGGAGTGGACGGGGATGACAGAGGCGAGCGGGGAGCGCGTGAACATCGCGCTTGTCATCGCCATCGTCGCGGTGGCGACGATTGGCGGTTTGCTGTTCGGATATGACAGCGGTGCGGTGAACGGGACGCAGGAGGGGCTGAAGAGCGCCTTCGGGTTGAGCGAGGCGGGGCTGGGCTTCACGGTCGGCTCGCTGCTGATCGGTTGTTTCGTCGGTGCGTTTCTGGCGGGCAAGCTGGCCGACGCGATGGGCCGCCGCAAGGTGATGATGCTCGCCGCGATCCTGTTCCTCGTCGGCGCGCTGGTCCAGGGGTTCAGCCATGTCCAGCTGCTGTTCGTCGTCGCGCGCTTCATGGGCGGCATGGCGGTCGGCGCGGCATCGGTGCTGTCGCCCGCCTATATTTCCGAAGTTGCCCCCGCCAATATTCGCGGGCGGATGACGACGATCCAGCAGATCATGATCATCACCGGCCTGACCGCCGCGTTCGTCGTGAACTATTATCTGGCCGCCGCCGCGGGCGCCTCGACCGAAATCTGGTGGGGCGGCTATGAGGCGTGGCGCTGGATGTACTGGATGCAGGCGATCCCGGCGGCAGTGTTCCTGGTCGCGTTGCTCTTCATCCCGGAAAGCCCGCGCTATCTGGTGCAGAAGGGGCGTCTCGACGAAGCGCGCATCGTGCTGACCCGGCTGTTCGGGCCGGCAGCCGCGGCGGTGAAGATCCGCGATATCGAGGCGTCGTTCAGCAAGGATCACCGTCCGCAGCTTCGCGACATCATGGACCCGGTGAAGGGCGGCATCCGCCCGATCGTCTGGGCCGGCCTCGTGCTGGCGGTGTTCCAGCAGCTCGTCGGCATCAACGTCATCTTCTATTATGGCGCGACCCTGTGGCAGCTGGCCGGCTTTACCGAAGACCAGTCGTTGCAGATCAACATCCTGTCGGGTGTCGTGTCGATCGCGGCCTGTTTCGTGACGATCGCGCTGGTCGACCGGATCGGGCGCAAGCCGTTGCTGCTGATCGGTTCGGCGGGCATGGCGGTGACGCTGTGGGCGCTGGTCTATTGCTTCCACAACGGCACGCTCGACGCGGCGGGTAAACTTCAGCTGTCGGCGGAACTCGGCACGCTCGCGCTATGGGCGGCGAACCTCTACGTCGTGTTCTTCAACGTCAGCTGGGGCCCGATCATGTGGGTCATGCTGGGCGAGATGTTCCCGAACCAGATGCGCGGATCGGCGCTGGCGATCTGCGGCTTTGCCCAGTGGTTCGCCAACTATCTGATCGCGCAGAGTTTTCCGGTGATGGCCGCCGGCCTGGGTCTGACGATCACCTACAGCTTCTACGGCATCTGCGCCGTCATCAGCTTCTTCCTCGTCCAGAAGTTCATTCATGAGACGAAGGGCAAGGAGCTGGAGGACATGCAGGGCTGAGAATCTGCGTTACGCGTAACCTTCGCTACCTTCGGCCCCGCGCGTTGCGGGGCCTCTCGACCGAGTGGACATGATGACCCGTACCCCCGCCCGTCCGTTCCGATCGCGCGAATGGTTCGCCGCGCCCGGCCGTCTCGACATGGCCGCGCTGTATCTTGAACGGTTCATGAACTACGGTATCACGCCCAGGGAACTGACCAGCGGGCGGCCGATCATCGGCATCGCCCAGTCGGGATCGGACCTGACGCCGTGCAACCGCATCCACCTGGAAACGGTCAAGCGGGTGAAGGCGGGGATCGAGGCGGCGGGGGGGATTCCGATGGAATTTCCGACCCATCCGATCTTCGAGAATTGCCGCCGGCCGACCGCGGCGATCGACCGCAATCTCGCCTATCTCGGGCTCGTCGAGATTTTGAACGGCTATCCGATCGATGCGGTCGTGCTGACCACCGGGTGCGACAAGACCACGCCGTCGGCGATCATGGCGGCGTCGACGGTCGACATTCCGGCGATCGTGCTGTCGGGCGGGCCGATGCTCGACGGGTGGCATGACGGCGATCTGGTCGGGTCGGGCACGGTGATCTGGCGCTCACGGCGCAAGCTCGCGGCGGGCGAGATCACTGAGGAAGAGTTTCTGGAGGCGGCGACCGCGTCGGCGCCGTCGGCCGGCCATTGCAACACCATGGGTACGGCATCGACGATGAACGCCATCGCCGAAGGGCTGGGCATGTCGCTGCCCGGCTGCGCGGCGATCCCGGCGCCCTATCGCGAGCGGGGGCAGATCGCGTACGAGACGGGCAAGCGTATCGTCGAGATGGCCTATGACGATTTGCGTCCGTCGAAGATTTTGACGCGGCAGTCGTTCCTGAACGCGATCGCGCTCATCACCGCGATCGGCGGATCGTCGAACGCGCATCCGCATCTGCACGCGATGGCGCGCCATGCCGATATCGAGCTCAAGCCGTCCGACTGGATGGAGTTTGGCTATGACCTGCCGCTGCTGGTCGATGTGCAGCCGGCGGGGCGGTTCCTGGGTGAGCGCTTCCACCGCGCCGGTGGCGTGCCGGCGGTACTGTCCGAACTGATCGCGGCGGGGAAGGTCGACGGCAATGTCGCGACGGTTACCGGCAGGACGCTGGGTGAGAATGTCGCCAACCGCTTTGCTACCGATCGCGAGGTCATCCGGGCGTACGACCAGCCGCTCAAAGAACAGGCGGGCTTCCTGGTGCTGTCGGGCAATCTGTTCGACGTGGCGATCATGAAGACCAGCGTGATCGGTCCCGATTTCCGGGCGCGCTACCTGTCGCGGCCGGGCCATGAGGGCTGTTTCGAAGGGCGGGCGATCGTGTTCGACGGGTCGGACGATTATCACCACCGGATCGACGATCCGGCGCTCGATATCGACGAGAACTGCATTCTCGTCATTCGCGGCGCGGGGGTGATCGGCTGGCCGGGATCGGCCGAGGTCACCAACATGCAGCCGCCCGCCGCCTTGCTGCAACGGGGTATCCAGAGCCTGCCGACGATCGGCGACGGGCGGCAGTCGGGGACGTCGGACAGCCCGTCGATCCTGAACGCCTCGCCCGAAAGTGCGGTCGGCGGTGGCCTCGCTTGGCTGTGTACCGGCGACACGATCCGCATCGACCTGAACCATGGCCGCTGCGACATGTTGGTCGACGATGCCGAGATCGCACGGCGCAAGGGCGAGGGCATCCCGCCGGTGCCGGCCAGTCAGACGCCTTGGGAAGAAATCTACCGCGAGAAGGTCGGGCAACTGGGCGAAGGTGTTGTGCTCGACCTTGCGCTGAAATATCGTCGGACGTCGGAAACGACGCCGCGCCACAATCACTGAGGAAACGGACATGAAAAGCGAACATGCCGCGCGGATGCTGCCGGCCGATCATGACCAGGCGCTGCTGGTCGGGCGGATGCAGCTGGCCGACGGCCCGACGCCGGTGGTGGTGAAGGGCGGCAAGGTTATCGACGTATCGGCGCATGCCGCGACCGTCGCCGACCTGTTGGAGTGCAGCGATATCGCGTCGCTTGACGGTCCGGTGGTGTGTGACACCGCCGCGCTGGCGGATCCGGCGGGCGAGCATCCGCCGATCCTGTCGCCGATCGACCTGCAATGCGTGAAGGCGGCGGGCGTCACGTTCGCGGTTTCGGCGCTGGAGCGGGTGATCGAGGAGCGCGCGCGTGGCGATGCCGATGCGGCGCAGGGTATTCGCGGCGATCTGGAAGCGCGCATCGGCGGGGGCATTCGCTCGGTGAAGCCGGGGTCGAGCGAGGCCGCCGAGCTGAAGGCCGCGCTGATCGACGCGGGCATGTGGTCGCAATATCTGGAGGTCGCGATCGGCCCCGATGCGGAGGTGTTCACCAAGGCACCGGTGCTTTCGACCATCGGCTGGGGTGGTGAAGTCGGCATCCGGTCGGACTCGTCGTGGAACAACCCCGAACCGGAAATCGTCGTCGTCGCCACCAGCGACGGCAAGATCGTCGGCGCGACACTCGGTAACGACGTCAACCTGCGCGACTTCGAAGGACGCTCGGCGCTGCTGCTCGGCAAGGCGAAGGATAACAACGCCTCGACCGGCATCGGACCGTTCATCCGCCTGTTCGACGGCACCTTCACCATGGACACCGTCCGCGACGCGGTGGTCGACCTGCGCATCGATGGACCGGAGGGTTATGTCCTGACCGGCACCAGCACGATGCGCGAGATCAGCCGCGATCCGGAGGATCTGGTGCGGCAGGCGCTGTCGGAGCACCAGTATCCCGACGGCTTCGTCCTGTTCCTCGGCACGCTGTTCGCGCCGGTACAGGATCGTGACGAACCGGGCCGGGGCTTCACCCATAAGCCGGGCGACGTGGTGCGGATCAGCACCACGTCGCTGGGCGAGCTGGTCAACACCGTCACCACGTCGAAGGTGGCCGAGCCGTGGCGGTTCGGCATCCGCGACCTGATGCGCAACCTTGCGCGCCGCGGCCTGATCGCCGCCTGACACCTCTTTGCTGGAAAACCTCCATGTCGCCTGACGATTTCGCCTACCCGATCGCGCCCGAAGCCCGTGCTTCCTATCCGTCACTCGCCGGCAAGCGCGTGCTCATCACCGGCGGCGGGTCGGGGATCGGTGCGGGCGTGGTCGAAGGGTTCGTGCGACAGGGCGCGCACGTCACCTTCTTCGACATTGCCGAAGAGGATTCGCGCAAGCTGATCGAGGAACTGGCAGACGTCGGTCCGACCCCCATGTTCCAGCGGGTCGACCTGACCGATATCGCTTCGCTCAAGGCCGCGATAGCCGATGCGATCGCGCAGGGCGGTGAGTTCGACGTGCTCGTCAACAACGCCGCCAGCGACGACCGCCATTCGATCGAGCAGGTCGACGAAGCCTATTGGGACAACCGGATGGGCGTGAATTTGCGCCACCTGTTCTTCGCCGCGCAGGCGGTGATCCCGGGCATGAAGGCCAGGGGCAAAGGCGTGATCGTCAACATGGGGTCGATCAGCTGGCATTTGGCGCTCGAGGAGCTGACCCTGTACCAGACCGCCAAGGCGGCGATCGAAGGGCTTACCCGCAGCTTCGCACGCGAACTGGGCGGCGACGGCATCCGTTCGGTCTGTGTCATCCCGGGCAATGTTCGCACCCCGCGGCAGTTGAAATGGTACACGCCGGAGGGCGAGGCGGAGATCGTGAAGGCGCAGTGCCTGAACGGTCGGCTGGTCGCCGGCGACATCGCGGCGATGATCCTGTTCCTTGCCTCCGACGATGCGCGGCTGGTAACCGGGCACAGCTTTTTCGTGGATGCAGGGTGGCGCTAGGATGACCAAGGTACAGAAATCCGAACCGGTCAGCGTCTGGGACCTGGCGGCACCGTTGCTGGAGGGACCGATCTGGGTCGATCGGGACCAGGCACTTTGGTTCGGCTGTATCAAGACGCCGCGCGTCCATCGCTACGATCCGGCGAGCGGTGAGCGGCGCAGCTGGGCAGCACCCGGCCAGTGCGGTTTCGTGCTTCCATCGGCGGACGGCAAGTTCATCGCGGGCCTCCAGACCGGGCTGCATCGCTTCGATCCGGTCACGGGCGGGTTCGAACTGCTGGTCGATCCCGAACCCAATCTGCCGGGCAACCGGCTGAACGATGCGACGGTGGATTCGTCGGGGCGGCTGTGGTTCGGGACGATGGATGATGGCGAAAGTGCCGCGACCGGGACCATCTATCGCCTAGGCGCAGACGGGCGGGCGGTCGCGTCGGCGCCGCCGGTCGCGATCACCAACGGCCCGGCGGTCAGCCCGGACGGGCGGACGCTGTATCATGTCGATACGCTGGGCGGGCATGTCTATGCCTGCACCATTGCCGACGACGGGTCGCTGACCGATCGGCGGCTGTTCGTGTCGATCCCGAACGACGAAGGTTATCCCGATGGCCCGGCGGTAGACGCCGAAGGTTGCGTCTGGATCGGCCTGTACACCGGCTGGGGCATCCGCCGCTATTCACCGAAGGGCGAGTTGCTGGAGACGTTGCGGATGCCGGTCGATGCAATCACGAAGGTTGCGTTCGGCGGGCCGGACCGGCGGACGGTGTTCGCAACCACCGCGAACAAGCATCACGACGCCGAACAGGCGGCGGCGCAGCCGCTGGCGGGGAATTTGTTCCAGTTCGAAGTCGATGTGCCGGGCGTGGCGGGGACGGAGATTTCGGTCGGGGTTTGAAGGGGCGGCTCTCAGGGGTACTCGATCGTCATCCCGGATGTGATCCGGTCCAGCATTTTTGAAGAAGCTGGCACGTGATCTACCCGGCGCGATACGTCGCCCCAGCGCAGGCTGGGGCCTCAAGCGGCTCCTGCCGTGTGCGATCACCGAGAGATCCCAGCCTGCGCTGGGATGACGTTTGTCGCGATGAGGAGGGTTCAGGCTTCGGGAGAAGGAGGGCCCCGGATCAAGTCCGGTATGACGTTGTTGCTGGCGCTACTGCCCTCAGCTCGACTTGCGCACTACCAGTTCGGGCGGGAGTAGCGCCGGCGCGGTTTCGCGGCGGTTGATGCGGCGGATCAGCATGTCGACCAGCAATTCGCCGGCGCGCGCATAATCCTGTCGGATCGTCGTCAGCGGCGGTTGGGCGAGCGAGGCGGCGGGGATGTCGTCGAAGCCGATGATGGCGACATCGCCCGGCACGCTGAGCCCCGCTTCGGCCAGCGCCCGCATCGCGCCCAGCGCAATCATGTCCGATGCGGCAAAGATGCCGTCGAACGCGATCCCGCGGGCGAGCAAGCGGCTGGCGGCGTCATAGCCCGATGCCTCGCTCGACAGCGCATCGACCTGCAATCCCGGATCGACCGGCAGGCCCGACGCCTGCAACGCGGCGGTGAGCCCCCGATAGCGGTCGCGGGACTCCGGATAGTGGCTCGATGCATCGCCGAGAAAGGCGATGCTGCGCCGACCCCGGTCGATCAGATGCTGGCCGGCATCGCGCCCGCCGCCGAGATTGTCACAGCCGATGACGGTGCCGGGATGCGCCGGATCGGCCGATCCCCAGCGCACGAAATGCGTCCCCTGCGCGACCAGCTGATCAAGGCGGCGCGAATAATCGTCGAAATCGCCATAGCCGAGCAGGATGAGCCCGTCGGCCTTGCGGCTGTCCTCATAATCGACATGCCAGTCGGCGGAGAGCTGCTGGAACGAGGTCAGCAGGTCGTAGCCGCGCGCGCCGCAGGTGTGGAGGATCGACCCCAGCATCGACAGGAAGAACGGGTTGATCCGCGATCCGTCGGGTGCGGGGTCTTCGAAGAACAGCAGCGCCAGGGTCGAGGTGCTGCCTCGGCGGAGCGCGGAGGCGTTCTTGTCGACCTTGTAGTTCAGCTGGGCGGCGATCGCCTCGATCCGGAGGCGGGTGGCGGCGCTCACCGTCCGGTCGCCGCGCAGGGCACGGCTGACCGTCGGTTGCGACACGCCGGCCAGTGCCGCGATGTCGAACGAGGTCGGCTTGTCGCCCGCCGCCATGCGATGTCCTCTCCCGGCCCCCCATGGGCGTTGCCGCCGGTGTAGCGGCGACGCATAACGTGGGGCAAGGGGCGACTGAATACGTATGCTGTCCGCTTCTCAACATGCCCCAATGGTTTCAATAGGGCGGTACGGACGAACCGGGCGAAAGAGCCGGGGAATCAACCATCGTTGGGGAGGATTGGATCATGCGGTATTCATCGCAAGCGTCGACGTGCGCCAAATTGGCGCGGGGGTCGAGCATCACGGCATTGATGGTCGCAGGGCTGCTGGCCGGGGCAGGCACCGCTGTTGCGCAGACCGCGCCGGCGCAGGCCGACGCGACCGATCCGACCGCGACTCCGGCGTCGGAAGAAGATACCGACATCGTCGTCACCGGCTTCCGCGCCAGCCTGGAAAACGCCGTCGCCGAAAAGAAGAACCGCGATCAGGTCGTCGAATCGATCAGCGCGGAAGATATCGGCAAGCTGCCCGATGCGTCGATCGCGGAATCGATCGCCCGCCTGCCGGGCCTTACCTCGCAGCGTGTCTCGGGCCGGTCGAACTCGATCTCGATCCGTGGTTTCGCGCCCGATTTCTCGACCACGCTGCTGAACGGCCGCGAACAGACGTCGACCGGCGACAACCGCGCCGTCGAATATGACCAGTATCCGGCCGAAATCATGAGCCAGGTGCTGGTGTACAAGACCGGCCAGGCGAACCTGGTCGGGCAGGGCCTGTCCGGTACAGTCGACCTGCGCACCGTCCGGCCGCTGGAATATGGGCGTCAGGCGATCTCGATCGGCGCGCGCGGCACCTATGCCGATCTGGGCAAGCTGAACGCCGGATCGCGCGACAAGGGCTATCGCGTCAACGGCACCTATATCGACCAGTTCGCCGACGAGACGATCGGCGTCGCGCTGTCGGCCAATTATCTGGACGAACCGTACCAGATCCAGGAGTTCAACGCCTGGGGCTATGCCGGTTTCAACGGGCAGGGCGTGATCGGCGGGTCGAAGTCGTACGTCACCTCGACGCGGCTCAAGCGCCTGGGTCTGTCGGGGACGTTGCAGTACCGGCCGGTGCCGAACCTGACCGTGACGGTCGACGGCTTCTATTCGGACTTCAACGACGACCAGATCAAGCGCGGCATCGAACTGCCGCTGGGCTATGGTCAGGATTTCAACAACGCCGCCAATCCCAATGGCGTGAAGTTGACCAACACGACAGCGAACAGCGACGGCTTCATCACCTCTGGCACGTTCGGCAATGTCGAGGGCGTGGTCCGCAACGACGCGTTCGAGCGCAAGGCGAAGCTCTATTCGTTCGGCTACAACATGGCGTGGCGCGGCGATGACGGCTGGAACGCGACGCTCGACGCCAGCTATTCGAAGACCGATCGGCAGGAGATCATCCTCGAAAGCTATGCCGGCACCGGCTACGGCCAGAATGTCGGGGCGAAGGACACGATTTCCTTCACCAGCGGCAAGACCGGCACGCGCTTCTCGCCGACGCTGAACTATTCGGACCCGAACCTGATCCTGCTGACCGATCCGCTCGGCTGGGGTGGCGCCAATCTGCAGGCGGGCTATTTCAACGATCGCATCGTCAAGGACCGGATCGCGCAGTATCGCTTCGAAGTCGAGAAGGAACTGGACAATTTCTTCGGCGCGGTGAAGGTCGGGCTGAACTACACCGATCGTGACAAGTCGCTGACCCCGGACGAAGCGCTGCTCGCGCTGAGCGGTGGCCTGCGCCAGCTGCGCATTCCCGACCAGTATGTGAAGGAGCCGACCAGTCTCAGCTATCTCGGGCTGGGGCCGATGCTGAGCTACGACCCGCGCGACCTGCTGGCAGGCGGTGTCTATTCGCTGATCGCGAACACCAGCCTCGACGTCCCGGCGAAGGCGTTCCGGATCGAAGAAGACCTGATGACGATGTATGTCCAGGCGGACATCAACCAGGACATCGGCGCATCGATCCTGACCGGCAATATCGGCGTTCAGGCGGTCAATACCGAACAGAAGTCGTCGGGTCTGGTTGCCGCCGCAGGGACGCTGGTCCCGACCATTCGCGGTGCGGATTATTGGGACCTGCTGCCCAGCATCAACCTGTCGCTGCGCATGCCCGGCGACTGGGTGATCCGTGCGGGTGCCGCGCGGCAGGTGCAGCGGCCGCGACTCGACGACATGCGCGTGTCGCAGGGCTATGGGTATAACCCGCAGGAACGCATCATCACCGGCGGCGGCGGCAATCCGTTCCTTCGCCCGATCCGGTCGAATTCGTTCGATCTTACGCTGGAGAAGTATTTCGGCCGGGCGGGCTACATCGCGGCGCAGGGGTTCTACAAGGACCTGAAGTCGTTCGTGTACAACCAGACCATCCCGTTCGACTATGCGGGCTTCCCGACGCCCACCGGTACGCCGCCGGGCACCCCGACGCTGGGCCGGGCCGACGTGCCGATCAACGGCGAGGGTGGCAGCATCTACGGCGTCGAACTGGCCGCTACGCTGCCGCTCAACACCTTCGTGTCGTTCCTCGACGGGTTCGGCGTGACCGGTGGCGGATCGTGGACCAAGACGCAGATCAAGCCCACCCCGACCGCCCCGGCCGAGGATATTCCCGGCTATTCGAAGTGGGTCATCAACGGCACGGCGTATTTCGAGAAGTGGGGCTTCAGCGCCCGCGGATCGGCGCGCTATCGCTCGACCTTCGTGGGTGAACTGTCGGGCTTTGGCGGTAATCGCCAGCGCCGCCGTGCACTGGACGAGACGATCATCGATGCGCAGATTGGTTACGAGTTCCAGAAGGGCACCGCGCTCGAAGGGCTGTCGCTGTTCGTGCAGGGGCAGAACCTGACCGACGAACGCTTCGCGACCGTCGATCCAGCGTACGACCTCGCCGTGATCGACTATCAGAGCTATGGCCGGCGCTTCCTGGCCGGGGCATCGTTCCGGTTCTGATGCTCTACCCCGCCTGCCCATGATCGGGCAGGCGGGACCGACGTGACGGAGGCGATGATGGCGATCGATCAGGAACCCGTCCGGACTGTCGCGATCATCGGCGGCGGTTCGGCCGGATGGATGGCGGCGGCGGCGCTGGCCCGCTTTCTGCCCGCCGGCACCGTCATCACGCTGGTCGAATCCGATGCCATCGGCACGGTCGGGGTGGGCGAGGCGACCATTCCGCAGCTGCGGCTGTTCAACCAGCATCTCGGCATCGACGAGGATGATTTCGTCGCGCGGACCGGCGGCAGCTTCAAGCTGGGCATCGAATTTGCCGGCTGGAACGGCGCGGACAGCCGCTACCTCCACGCCTTCGGCACGATCGGCCGCGCGGTCGGGTTGGTGCCGTTCCATTATTACTGGCTGGCGGCGGGCGGGGGCGACCGGCCGCAGTCGCTGTGGTCGCACAGCGCCTGCGCGGTCGCGGCGGCAGCGAACCGGTTCGACCGCGATCCCGGCAATCCGCAGGCGCCGTCCGGCATCGCCTGGGCCTATCATTTCGATGCGGCGCGCTATGCCGCCTATCTGCGTGAGCGGGCCGAGCGCGCGGGCGTCGTCCGGGTCGAAGGGCGCGTAGTCGATGTTTCGCAGGACGGTGAAACCGGCCTGATCGCCGGCGTTACGCTGTACGATGGGCGGCGGGTCGAGGCGGATTTCTTTATCGACTGTTCGGGGTTCGCCGCGCTGCTGATCGGGCGGATGGCGGGCGATCGCTGGGACGACTGGTCGGCGCTGTTGCCGTGCGACCGGGCGCTGGCGGTGCCGTGCGCATCGGTCGAGCCGATCACGCCCTATACCCGGGCGACGGCGCGCACGGTGGGTTGGCAATGGCGTATCCCGTTGCAGGAGCGGACGGGCAACGGCCTCGTCTATTCGAGCGCGCATCTGTCCGACGACGAGGCCGCGACGACATTGCTCGACAATCTTGATAGGGCGGCGCTGGGCGATCCCCGGCCGTTGCGCTTCACCACCGGGCGGCGTCAGGCGCCGTGGATCGGCAATTGCGTTGCGCTCGGGCTGGCCGCCGGGTTCATGGAGCCGCTGGAGTCGACGTCGATCCATCTGGTCCAGTCGGGGATTGCGCGGCTGTTGTCGCTTTGGCCGAGCGCCAAGCCCCGCACCGCCGATATCGCCGAGTTCAATCGGCAATCGGCGCGCGAATGGCTGAGCATCCGCGACTTCCTGATCGCGCATTATGCGCTGAACGGGCGGGACGAGCCGTTCTGGCAGGAACGTCGCGCGACGCCGCTGCCCGATAGCCTGATCGAACGCATCGCGCTGTTCGAACAATCGGGGCGGATCGTCCGCGACGAGCATGAATTGTTCGCCGAGGTCGCGTGGTTGCAGCTGCTGGTCGGGCAGGGGGTGGTCGCCAAGGGCTATCACCCGCTCGCCGATGCCCTACCCGCCGCCCGGCGTGACCAGTTTCTCGACATTTCGGCGCAACATGTAGCCGCCACGGTCGCGCGGATGCCGACCCATGACCAGTTTCTCCGCGCCCATTGCCCGGCGCCCGACGCAAAGGTTGCCGCGTGATCCGATCCCTGCTCCTCGCCCTGACCCTCGGTGCCAGCGCGCTGCCCGTCGCTGCCGTCGCGCAGGATTTCCGTGCGCGGGCGCCGGAGGACGAGGTCATCTACTTCGTCCTGCCCGACCGGTTCGAGAATGGCGACAAGGCGAACGACCGCGGCGGGATGACCGGCGACCGGCTGGTCCATGGGTTCGATCCGACCGCCAAGGGTTTCTATCATGGCGGCGACCTGAAAGGGCTGACCGCGCGGCTGCCCTATATCCAGTCGCTGGGTGCCACCGCGATCTGGGTCGGGCCGATCTTCAAGAACAAGGCGGTGCAGGGCGGGCCGGGCAGCGAGTCCGCCGGCTATCACGGCTATTGGGTGACCGACTTCACCCAGGTCGACCCGCATCTGGGGACCAATGCCGATTTCAAGGCGCTGGTCGATGCGGCACATGCGCGTGGGATGAAGGTCTATATGGACATCATCGCCAACCATACCGCCGACGTGATCCAGTATCGCGAATGCGTGGGGAAGGCCGAGTGCGTCTATCGCAGCCGCGCGGATTATCCCTATTCGGCTAGGGCCAAGAACCGGGGCTTTGCCGGCGATGGCGTGCAGACGGCGGAGAATTTCGCGAAGCTGACCGATCCGTCCTTCGCCTATACCCCGTTCGTGCCGCCGGCCGAGCGGTCGGTGAAGGTGCCGGCATGGCTCAACGACCCGATCTATTACCATAATCGCGGCAACACGACGTTCAGCAACGAAAGCTCGCAAATGGGCGATTTCGTCGGGCTGGACGACCTGATGACCGAGAATCCGCGCGTGGTGGCCGGGATGATCGATATCTTCGGCGGCTGGATCGACCGGTTCGGGATCGACGGTTACCGCATCGATACCGCGCGACATGTGAACCCGGAATTTTGGGCGGCGTTCGTGCCGGCGATGCAGGCGCGGGCGAAGGCGCGCGGTATCCCCAATTTCCACGTCTTCGGCGAAGTCGCGCTGTCGTCGCTCGACGCGGGTGGCCTCGCCGCCTGGACCAAGACCGGCAAGTTCCCGGCCGTGCTCGACTTCTCGTTTCGCGAGGCGGTGTTGCAGAGTGTTGCGGGTACGAAGGGCACTGATGTGTTCGAGACTGTGTTCGACGGCGACGTGCTCTATGCCGGCGGCGAGGCGATGGCGCGGCAGTTGCCGACCTTTACCGGCAACCACGACAATGGCCGCTTCGCCTTCTACCTGCGGCAGGCGCGGCCGCAGGCGAGCGATGCGGAAATCCTGTCGCGGGTGATGCTGTCGAACGCGATGCTGCTGACGCTGCGGGGCGTGCCGACGATCTATTCAGGCGACGAACAGGGCTTTGCCGGTGACGGCAACGATCAGGACGCGCGCGAGGACATGTTCGCGTCCCAGGTCGCGTCGTACAACGACAACAAGCTGGTCGGCACCAATGCGACCACCGCGACCGCCAATTTCACGCCTAGCCACCCGCTGTACCGGCAGATCGCCGAACTGGCGAAGCTCCGGAACGAGACCCCGGCGCTGACGCGCGGCCGGCAAGTGCTGCGCGCGCGGGAGGACAAGCCGGGTCTCCTCGCCATTTCGCGGTTCGATCCGATGAGCGGCGGTGAGGTGCTGCTGGTGTTCAACACATCGGACGCGCCGATCACCCGCAACGTGCAGGTCGAGACCGCCTCCACCCGGTTCCGCGCCCTGTCCGGCACATGCGGCAGCGTGACCGCGCCGGGTGCGATCCGCCTGACCATTCCCGCCCTTGGCTATGCGGTGTGCGCCGCGGAGACCCGATAATGACCGAAGCAGCCGCCCGGACGATCGCCCCCGAACCCGCCACCGCCCGTCCGTGGTGGCACGGCGCGACCATCTACCAGATTTATCCGCGCAGCTTTGCCGACAGCAATGGCGACGGGATCGGCGACCTGCCCGGAATCACCGCGCATCTCGACTATGTCGCATCGCTGGGCGTCGATGCGATCTGGCTGTCGCCGTTCTTCACTTCACCGATGAAGGATTTCGGCTATGACGTCGCGAATTATTGCGATGTCGACCCGATCTTCGGCACGCTCGCCGATTTCGATGCGTTGATCGCCAAGGCGCATGCGCTGGGCCTGCGCATCATCATCGACCAGGTGTGGTCGCACACCAGCGACGAACACCCCTGGTTCGTGGAGAGCCGGTCGAGCCGTACCAACCCCAAGGCCGACTGGTATGTGTGGGCCGATGCCAAGCCCGACGGCTCGCCGCCGAGCAACTGGCAGTCGGTGTTCGGCGGCCCGGCCTGGACGTGGGACGCGCGGCGCGGGCAATATTATCTGCACAATTTCCTGAAGGAACAGCCGCAGCTCCACGGCCACAATGCGGAGCTGCAGGAAGCGCTGCTCAACACCGCGCGCTTCTGGCTCGACCGCGGCGTCGATGGGTTCCGGCTGGACGCGATCAACTTCGCGATGCACGACCCGGAATTGCGCGACAATCCGCCGATGCCGAGCAACGGCAAAACGCGGACCCGCCCGTTCGATTTCCAGCGCAAGCTGTACAATCAGGGGCATCCGGACATTCCGGCATTCCTCGAACACGTCCGCGCGCTGCTCGACAGCTATGGCGATCGCTTCACCGTTGCGGAGATCGGCGGCGACGATGCGACGCGCGAGATGAAGCTGTTCTGCGAGGGCGACCGGCGGCTCAACACCGCCTATGGCTTCGACTTTCTCTACGCGCCCGAACTGTCGCCCCGTATCTTGCGTGACGCGTTCGATACCTGGGGCGAGGATGCGCCTTGGCCGAGCTGGGCGTTCGAGAACCATGATGCGCCACGTGCGGTCTCGCGCTGGCTGACCGACCCGGCCCATGCGGGGGCGTTCGGGCGGATCAAGATGCTGCTGCTCGCCTGCCTGCGCGGGAACATCTTCCTCTATAACGGCGAGGAACTGGGGCTGCCGCAGGTCGACATCGCATTCGAGGATCTGCAGGATCCGGAAGCGATCGCGAACTGGCCGCTGACCCTGTCGCGTGACGGTGCCCGCACGCCGATGCCATGGGCGGCGGATGCGGAGAATCTGGGGTTCGGGTCGGGCAAGCCTTGGCTGCCGACCGGCGAGGCGCACCGGGCGCTGGCGGTGGACCGGCAGGCGGAGGACGATGCGTCGCTGTTGAACTTTACCCGGCGTGTCCTGCGCCTGCGCAACGCCCATCCGGCGCTGCGGTCAGGCAGCATGACCATCGTCGAGGCATCGGATTCGATCTTCGCATTCGAACGCGAACTGGAGGGGCAGCAGGCGCTCTGCGTGTTCAACCTGTCCGATGCACCGGCGACCTTCGCAGGCGGAGCGGGCCTGCGAGCGATCGAAACCATCGGCGATGTGGACGGGGACCGGTTCGGTCCGTTCGCGGCGCAGGTCGGGATCCGCGACTGAAACACGTGCGGCTTTCCACTCCCGTTCGTGCTGAGTAGCGGCTGAGCGAAGTCGAAGACGCGTATCGAAGCACCCTTGCCGGTCCTTCGATACGCCCCTTCGCTAAGCTCAGTGGCTACTCAGGATGGACGGAGGGAAGGCTCGGGAAAAAGGAGAAGGCGATGAGGATGATGAAATGGGCGCTGGCGTTGGCCGGCGCGACTGCGATGGCCTCGCCCGCCTTTGCCGAGGTCGTGGCACGCGCGGCGTCGCCCGACGGCAAGCTGACGGTGGCGGTGAGCCTCGATAACGAAGGGCGGCCGAGCTATTCGATCGCCAAGGACGGCCGGCCGGTGCTGAACGACAGCAAATTGGGCTTCATGTTCACCGACGCGCCGAAGATCGAGCGCGGGCTGACGCTGACCGGCACGAAGCGCGACCGGACGGACACCACCTGGACGCAGCCGTTTGGCGAATGGAAGACGATCCGCGACAATCACACCGAACTGACGGTGACGTTCCGCGAGGCGAAGAACCTGAAGCGCGAGATGGCGGTGACCTTCCGCCTGTTCGATGACGGCGTCGGCTTTCGCTATACCTTGCCCAAACAGGCCAATCTGACGACCGCCAACATCGCCGACGAACTGACCCAGTTCGCCTTTGCCGAACCGGGCACAGCATGGTGGAAGCCGGCGTTCGAGTGGAATCGCGAGGAATATCTCTACAACAAGACCCCGCTCGACGCGGTCGGCACCGCGCAGACGGTGATGACGGTGAAGCTCGCCAGCGGTCGCCATGTCGCGATCCATGAAGCGGCGCTGAGCGATTATTCGGCGATGAACCTCGCCCGCGCCGAGGGGACGACGTTCCGCGCGGTGCTGACGCCGGGATCGAACGGTCCCAAGGTGTCGCGCGCCGCCGGTTTCTCGACCCCGTGGCGGACCATCGCCATCGCCGACGACGCGCCCGGTCTCTACGCCGCCAGCCGGATCGGGCTGAACCTGAACGAGCCGAACAAGCTGGGCGATACGTCGGGCTGGATCCGGCCGGGCAAGTTCGTCGGCGTGTGGTGGAACATGATCAAGGGGGAATGGAGCTGGGCGCGCGGGCCGAAGCATGGCGCGACCACCGCCAATGTCCGCCGCTATATCGACTTCGCTGCCGCCAACGGGATTCAGGGCGTGCTGGTCGAAGGGTGGAATGTCGGTTGGGACGGCGACTGGTTCGGCAACGGCAACGACATGAACTTCAGCCAGCCGACCGAGGATTTCGATGCGGCAGGCCTCGCCGCCTATGCCAAGTCGAAGGGCGTGCGGCTGATCGGCCATCACGAAACCGGCGGGTCGGTCAGCAATTACGACCGCCAGCTGGACAGCGCGTTCAAATGGGCCGCCGATCATGGCGAGCGGGTGGTCAAGACCGGCTATGTCACCGATGCGGGTCAGATCGAGCGCGTCGATGCCGACGGATCGAAGCACCGGGAGTGGCATGAGGGGCAGTGGATGGTGAACCACCATCAGCGCGTCCTCGACGCCGCCGCCCGCTACAAGGTGTCGATCGACAGTCACGAACCGGTCAAGGATACGGGTCTCCGCCGTACCTATCCCAACTGGCTCAGCCGCGAAGGCGGACGCGGGATGGAGTATAATGCCTGGGGCGGCGGCGGGAACAACCCGCCCGAGCATGAGGCCAATCTGGTGTTCACCCAGTTCCTGGGCGGGCCGATGGACTTTACGCCGGGCGTGCTGAGCCTAACCGGCAGCCCGGGCGTGTTCCTGCAATCGACGATCGCCAAGCAGCTGGCGCTGTATGTCACGCTCTATTCGCCGGTGGTGATGGCAGCCGATACGCCGGAGAATTACGCGCGCTATCCGGCGGCGTTCAAGTTCATTCGCGACGTGCCGACCGACTGGTCCGACACCCGCGTGCTGAACGGCGAGGTCGGTGATTACGTCACGATCGCGCGCAGGGCGGCGGGCAGCAACGACTGGTTCCTCGGCGCGATCGGTGACGAAGAGGCGCGCAGCTCGACGGTCGAGCTCGACTTCCTCGAGGCCGGCAAGACGTACACCGCTGAAATCTATCGCGACGGCCCCGGCGCGGATTATCGCACCGATGCCCGCCATTCGATCACCATCGAACAGCGTCAGGTGAGGAAGGGCGATACGCTGACCATCGCGCTGGCGCCGGGCGGTGGCGAGGCGATCCGTTTCGTGGCACCGAAGCGGAAGTAACGATCCTCTCCCGTAAACGGGGAGGGGGACCGTCCACAGGACGGTGGAGGGGGTAGCCCCGCAACGCAACCGTGGTGGAGACGGACACCCCCCTCCACCATGCTAACGCATGGTCCCCCTCCCCGCGGAGCGGGGAGGAGCTTGAGAATATGCAGACCCGCCCGACGCTCGGCTTCGCCCAGCTCTGGAACATCTCGTTCGGTTTCTTCGGCATCCAGATCGGCTTCGCGCTGCAAAATGCGAATGCCAGCCGCATCTTCCAGTCGCTGGGAACGCCGATCGATCAGCTGGGGCTGATGTGGATCGCCGCGCCGCTGACCGGGCTGCTGGTCCAGCCGCTGATCGGCCATTATTCCGACCGGACCTGGGGACGGCTGGGGCGCCGGCGACCCTATTTCCTCGTCGGTGCGATCCTGTGCACCTGCGCGCTGTTCTTCATGCCCAATTCGCCAAGCATATTGGCGGCGGCGATCACGCTATGGATCCTCGATGCGTCGCTGAACGTGTCGATGGAGCCGTTTCGCGCGTTCGTCGGCGACATGCTGGCACCCAAGCAGCGACCGGCGGGTTATGCGTTCCAGACCTGGTTCATCGGCGCGGGCGCGGTCGTCGCCAGCATCGCACCCTATGTGCTGGAAAATGTGTTCGGCGTCAGCAACACCGCCCCGGCCGGACAGGTGCCCGATGCGGTGCGCTATGGCTTTTACTTCGGCGGCGTCATGCTGCTGATCGCGGTGCTGTGGACCGTGCTGACCGTCCGCGAATACAGCCCGGCGGAGATGGCGGCGTTCGGCGAGGAGACGGCGGAGGCCGACGATGCCGCGCCGATGGTCGTGCCGACGCGCGGGGCGCTCTGGATCGTCGGCGGCGCGGTGGTCGCGGGGCTGATCGCGTGGGCGGAGGCGGCCGGTGCGCTGGAAAGCGGACGCGAAGCTTATTTCGTCGCGGCGGGCATCGCGCTGTACGGTGTTGCGCAGCTGGTATCGGCGGCGCTGGTCCGCGCCGGACGCGGCGACAATGTGCTCAGCCACATCATCGGCGACCTGGCGACCATGCCCGACACGATGCGGCGGCTGGCGCTGGTGCAGTTCTTCACCTGGGGCGCGCTTATCATCATGTGGGTCTACACCACCCCGGTGATCGCGCAGCAGGTGTGGGGTACGGTCGATCCGGCGTCGGACGGCTATAATCAGGCGGGCAGCTGGGTCGGCGTTCTGTTCGCAATCTATTCGGGCGTGGCTGCGGTCGCGGCGTTCGCACTGCCGCTGCTGGCGCGCCGGATCGGGGCGGGGCGGACGCATATGCTGTGCTTGGCTGTCGGTGCGGCGGCCTATATCGGGATATACCTGACCCATGACCGGCTGGGCATGATCGTGCCGATGGTCGGGATCGGTATCGTCTGGGCGTCGGTGCTGACCATGCCCTATGTGCTGCTCGCCAACGCACTGCCGCAGCGCAAACTGGGCGTGTATATGGGCATCTTCAATTTCTTCATCGTCCTGCCGCAGCTGATCGTCGCGACCGTCATGGGTGGCGTGATCAAGACGTGGTTCCCGACCCAGCCGGCCTATACCATGCTGGTCGCGGCGGCGGTGATGGCACTGGCGGCAGTGGCGATGCTGCGGGTGCGCGAGCCTAGCGCAGCGTGACGCTTCGGGCCGCGCGATCGATCCGGATCGTCGCGCCCGGCAAATGCAGCGCGAAGCCGGGGCAGTCGGGTGCCTCCCACCGCTCCGCCGTCATCGGCTGGCCGTCCAGCGTGAGCCAGGTCGCCTGTTCCGGTACGTCGGTATCGAACACCGCCGGACGGTCGCGACGCCATGCGGCGAGCGTGGCGACATGCTCCTCCAGCGCGACGTCGCGCGCGGTCCAGTCGATCCAGGTGATCGCATTGTCCTGCGCATAGGCGTTGTTGTTGCCGCGTTGTGTCCGGCCGAATTCGTCGCCGGCGGTCAGCTGGATATAGCCGCGCGTGGCGAACAGCGTAGCGAGCAGCGCGCGCAGGTCGGCGGTGCGGGCGGCTGTGACGGTGGGGTCTTCGGACGGCCCTTCGACGCCGTGGTTCCAGGAGAGGTTCTCGCCGTGCCCGTCGCGATTATCCTCGCCATTGGCGTGATTGTGGCGGTCGACATGCGATACAAGGTCGGCGAGGGTGAAGCCGTCATGCGCGGCGAGGAAGTTCACGCTGCGCGTCACCGGACCGAACACGTCCGCCGATCCCATCAGCCGCGTCGCCAGCAGCCCGACGCTGCCGTCGCCCCGCCAGAAGCGGCGGACATCGTCGCGGTACCGGTCGTTCCACTCGAGCCAGTCGGACGGGAAATTGCCGAGCTGATAGCCGCCGGGGCCGATGTCCCACGGTTCGGCGATCATCACCTTGTGGTTCAGCAACGGATCGGCGGCGATCGCGGCGAAGATCGGGGCGTGGCGGTCGAACCCCGGCGAGCGGGCGATGACGGTGGCGAGGTCGAAGCGAAAGCCATCGACGCCCAGCGCGGCGAAGTGGCGCAGCGAGGCGAGGATCAGGTCGCGCACCCCCGCATCGCCTGCATCTAGCGTATTGCCGGTGCCGGTATCGTTGATGAGGCTGCCGTCGGGCGCATGGGCGTAGGATAGATTGTCCAGTCCGCGCAGGGACAGGATCGGGCCGTCGCGGTCGCTCTCCCCGCTATGGTTGAACACCAGGTCGAGGATCACGCCGATCCCCGCTTCGCGCAGCGTGGCGACCGTATCGCGCAGTTCCGCGACGCCGCCCGGCGCAAGGCCGGGATCGATCGCCATCGGGACGACCGGATTATAGCCCCATGCGTTGCGCAGGCCGAGCGGCGGCAGATGGCGTTCGTCGATCCACGCGACGATCGGCATTAGTTCGACGGTGCCCACACCGATCTTGCGGAGATGTGCGATGACGGCCGGGTGGGCGAGGGCGGCGATGGTGCCGCGCTGCGCCTCCGGAATGTCGGGATGCTGGATGGTGAAGGCGCGGACGTTCAATTCGTAGATCGGGCGCGCCGGATCGATCCGCGGGCGTTCGACAGGCGCCGGGTCGGAGAGCGCAGGAACGATCGCGCACGGGACGATAGCCGCCGTGTCCTCGCCATATACCGGCAGGATCGGATGATAGCGGAACCGGCGGTCCAGCTCGATGGCATAGGGGTCGACCAGCAGCTTCGCCGGATCGAACCAGCGGCCGGTATCGGGCGCCCAATCGCCTTCCGCACGATAGCCGTAACGCTGTCCGGGGCCGATGCCCGGCACGTCCGCGACGAACCAGTCGCCTTCCCGGGCCATGGCCAGCCGGCGCTCGGCATCACCATCGAACAGGCACAGCCAGACCGCCGCGGCGTCGCGCGCGCGGACGGCGAAGCGGGTGCCGCCGGGGATCGCGCTGGCGCCGGGGATCATGCCGCCACCAGGCTCCGGTACAATTCGGCATAGCGTGCGCCGCTCCGCGTCCACGAAAAGTCGGCGCGCATCCCTTGCTTCTGCATTGTCGACCAGGGATCGGGCTGGGCGTAGAGCGCCATCGTACGGCGCAGCGCCTGCGACAGGCCGTCAGGGGTGACTGCGGCGAACTGGATGCCCGTGGCCACGCCGGCTGCGACCGCAGCCTCGTTCGCGTCGATTACCGTATCGGCAAGGCCGCCGGTCCGGGCGACCACCGGCACGCAGCCATAAGCGAGGCCATAGAGCTGGGTCAGACCGCAGGGTTCGAAGCGCGACGGGATCAGGATCGCATCGCCGCCGCCCTGCAACAGGTGCGAGAGCGCTTCGTCATAGCCGATCCGCACGCCGATCCGGCCGGGATGGCGGTTGCTCGCTGCCCTGAATGCCTGTTCGAGCGCGGCGTCCCCCGACCCGAGCAGCGCCAGCCGCCCGCCCATCGCGACCATGGCGTCGAGTTGCCCGGCCAGCACGTCCATGCCTTTCTGCCATGTCAGGCGGCTGACGACGACGAAGATCGGGCCGTCATCCCCGTCCAGGCCGAACGCCTGTTCGACCGCGCGCTTGTTGGTCCGGCGGCGGGACAGGGTGCGGGCCGTATAGCGGGCGGGCAGGGCCGCATCGGTTTCCGGAGACCAGACCGCCGGGTCGATGCCGTTGACGATGCCCGACACCCGGTCGCGACGTGCCTCGATCAGGCCCTCCAGCCCCATGCCGAATTCGCCGTGCCGGATTTCCTCGGCATAGCTGGGCGACACGGTGGTGATCGCATCGGCCGAGGCAAGGCCGGCCTTCAGCAGCCCGACCCCGCCATAATATTCGACGCCATCGAGCGCGTAGGCCGTTTCGGGCAGGCCAAGGCCGGCGAACACGGCGGCATCGTAGCGGCCCTGAAAGGCGATGTTGTGGATCGTCAGGACGCTCGGCACCTGCGCGCCGTCATAGCGCAGATAGGCCGGCGCCATCGCGCCCTGCCAGTCGTGGGCGTGGACCAAATCGAACTGCCCGGCCAGATCGGCCGCCGCCCGCCCGAGCGCGGCGAAGCGCCGCCAGTTGTCGTCCCAATCGCGGCCGGTCGCATCAGCGTAGGGTCCGCCGTCGCGCGCGAACAGGTCGGGGGCGTCGAGCACCAGCAGCGGGTGGCCGTCGATCCTGCCGCCGAGCAGGCGTGCGGGCGTGCCGAGCAGGTCGTCCCAGCGGCGGATGGCCTTGGCGCGGCCGAGCGATTTCACGACCGACGGGTAGCCGGGCAGGAGCGTCGTCGTCTCGATTCCGTGCGGGGCTAGGGCGGCGGAGAGGGCGCCGACGACATCGGCGAGGCCGCCGGTCTTGACGAGGGGATAGGCTTCGGAGGCGACGGACAGGACGTGCATCAGGTCCTCCGCGGCACGGGGAGGAGGACCATGCTGAGCATGGTGGAGGGGGCGTTCCCCCTCCACCACGCGGAGTGGACGACGACGCCCCCCTCCACCGTCCTGCGGACGGTCCCCCTCCCCGTGCCGGGGAGGACCTGACGAGTCGCCATCACGCGCCCAGCCGGTCGATCATCGGCTGGGTAATCAGGCAAATGCCGCGATCGGTCCGGCGGAAGCGGTGGCCGTCGAGCAACGGGTCCTCGCCCACGACCAGCCCATCGGGAATGGTCACCCCCGCATCGACCACGCAGCGCGTCAGCCGAGCATTCCGCCCGATCCGGGTCATCGGCAGGATCACCGATTCATCGATGCTGCTATAGCTGTGCGCCCGCACCCCGGTGCTGAGCAGGCTGCGATGCACGGTCGATCCCGACACGATGCAGTCGCCCGCGACCAAGCTCGACACTGCGCTGCCCCGACGTCCGTCGAGGTCGTGGACGAACTTCGCGGGAGGCGTGATCTCCGAATAGGTCCAGAGCGGCCAGCTGCGGTCGTACAGGTCGAGCTGCGGCACGACGTCGGTCAGGTCGATATTCGCTTCCCAGTAGGCATCGACCGTGCCGACGTCGCGCCAATAGGCACGCGGTTCCTCCGGGCTGCGTACGCAGGACGAGGAGAAGCGGTGCGCCTGCGCATGGCCGTGCTCGACCAGCCAGGGGATCAGGTCCTTGCCGAAATCGCGGCTCGACCCTGCGGTATCGGCATCGCGGCGCAGCTGCTCGAACAGCAAGGCGGTGCGGAAGACATAGATGCCGAGGCTGGCGAGCGAGCGGTCGGGATCGCCGGGCAAAGTGGGCGGATCGGCGGGCTTTTCGACGAAATCGATGATGCGGTCGGTCGCATCGACATGCATCACGCCGAACCCGACCGCCTCGGCCTTCGGTACCTCCATGCAGGCGACGGTCACGTCGGCGCCGGTGTCGACATGCTGCTGGAGCATGAGCTCATAGTCCATCTTGTAGATATGGTCCCCGGCAAGGATGACCATATATTCCGGACCGTAGCTCTGGATGATGTCGATATTCTGGAACACCGCATCGGCGGTGCCTTCATACCATTGAAACTCGCTGATCCGCTGGCTGGCAGGCAGGATGTCGAAGCTTTCGTTGCGTTCGGGGCGCAGGAAGTTCCAGCCGCGCTGCAGGTGGCGGATCAGGCTGTGCGCCTTGTACTGCGTCGCCACCCCGATGCGGCGAATGCCCGAATTGATCGCGTTCGACAGCGCAAAATCGATAATCCGGCTCTTGCCGCCGAAATAGACCGCCGGCTTGGCGCGGGTGTCGGTCATTTCGAACAGGCGGCTGCCCCGGCCGCCCGCCAATACATAGGCCATGGCATCGCGTGCCAATGGTTGTCCTCGCCTTTCCACGCAGCACTCTCCCCCGTATTATGCTGTAAATTCGAACCACATCGTCGCCAGCGGCGGCAGCGTCAGCACGACCGCACCGTCGCTGGCGGTGACCTCGCCCAGATTGCCGATGCCGCTGCCGCCATAGACGGCGGCGTCGCTGTTCAGCACTTCGCGCCAGGCGCCGTCGGCCGACACCGGCACGCGGTATCCTTCGCGGACCACCGGGGTCAGGTTGCTGACGACCAGCACCGGCGGCTCGCCCGGCGCGCGACGTTCCCATGCGAAGACCGAATTGGCGGCATCGTCGACCACCGCCCAGTGGAACCCCTCGCCCTCGCAATCGCTCGCATGCAGCGCGGGCGTGTCGCGATAGAGCCGGTTCAGGTCGCGGACCAGCGCGGCGACCCCTTTATGCGCAGGCGCGTCCATCAGCTCCCAATCGAGCGCGCGCTCCTCCGACCATTCGCGGCGCTGGGCAAATTCCTGCCCCATGAACAGCAGCTTCTTGCCAGGATAGCCCCACATCAACGCATAATAGGCGCGCAGATTGGCGAATTTCTGCCAGTCGTCGCCGGACATCTTGGTCAGCAGCGAACCCTTGCCATGGACCACTTCATCGTGGCTCAAGGGCAGGACAAAATTCTCGCTGAAGGCATAGGTCAGCCCGAAGGTGATCTCGTCATGATGGTGCGAACGATGCACCGGCTCGCGCGCCATGTACGACAGCGTGTCGTGCATGAAGCCCATGTTCCATTTGAATCCGAAGCCGAGCCCTCCTTCATGCGCGGGTTTCGACACGCCGGGCCATGAGGTCGATTCCTCGGCTATGGTGAAGAAGCCGGGATGCTCGCGATAGACGGCGCGGTTGGCGGCGCGCAGGAACTCGACCGCTTCCCAATTCTCGCGCCCGCCCGCGTCGTTGGGAATCCATTCGCCGTCTTTTCGCGAATAGTCGCGGTACAGCATCGATGCGACCGCATCGACGCGCAGCCCGTCGACATGATAGCGCTCGGCCCAGAACAGCGCGTTGTTCACCAGGAACTGGAAGACTTCACGGCGGCCGAAATTATAGATGGCCGTGTTCCAGTCGGGGTGGAAGCCGAGGCGCGGGTCTTCATGTTCGTACAGCGCGGTGCCGTCGAAACGCGCCAGGCCGTGCGCGTCGGTCGGGAAATGCGCCGGTACCCAGTCGAGCAGCACGCCGACCCCCGCCTTGTGCGCGCCATCGACGAAGCGCGCGAACCCTGCCGGATCACCGAACCGCGCGGACGGGGCGTAGAGGCCGGTCGTCTGGTATCCCCAGGACGGGTCGTAGGGATGCTCGCTGATCGGCAGGAATTCGATATGGGTGAACCCTAAGTCGACGACATAGGGGATCAACCGGTCGGCCAGCTGGTCCCAAGGCAGGAACCAGCCATCGTCACCCCGCCGCCAGCTGCCGGCATGGACTTCGTAGATCGAAATCGGCACGCGGCGCGGATCGACCGACGCCCAATGGTCGCGATGCGCCTTATCACGCCAGTCATGATCAAGCGGGGCGGCGGTGCGCGAAGCAGTCGCGGGGCGCAGCTCGCTTTCGAAGGCGAACGGGTCGGCCTTCAGCGGCAGGCGTTCGCCGTCCGGGCCGATGATCGCGAACTTGTAAGCCTGTCCGGCATTGATATCGGGCAGAAAGATTTCCCACACGCCGACGTCGCTCCGCCGCCGCATCGGGTGGCGTTTCGCGTCCCACATGTTCCAGTCGCCGACGACGCTGACGACCTGCGCATTGGGCGCCCAGACCGCGAAGTGCATGCCGTCGGCCCCTTCGTGCCGGATCGGATGCGCGCCCAGTTTGTCGTGGAGGCGCAGATGCGTGCCCTCCGCCAGCAGGAAATCGTCGGTCGGGCCGAGGACGGGGCCGAAGCTGTACGGGTCCTTCACCCACCATTCGCCGCCGCCGCCGCGCGCATAATACCATAGCGGCTGGGGCGGGGCGTCCATCGTCCCTTCGACGATACCGTCGCCGACGGGTTTCAGCTCGCCCAGCACCTTGCCCGACAGGTCGTGCACCAGCACCTTCTGCGCGCCGGGCAGCCAGGCGCGCACGAACGTCCCCGCCGGCCCGGCATGGGGGCCGAGCAGCGAAAAGGGATCGGCGTGACGCCCGCCGAGCAGCGCGGCGATGGCGTCGTCGCCGGGGGTCACATCACCTTCCAGATGTCGCGCGCATATTCGCCGATGGTGCGGTCGGACGAGAACCATCCGACCCCGCCGACATTGCGGATCGCACTGGCGTTCCAGCCGGCACGATCGGTCCAGCGGGCATCGACCTGCCGCTGCGCCTGCGCATAGCTGTCGAAATCAGCGCAGCACAGGAACCAGTCGCTATTCTCCAGCCCGTCGATCAGCCCCGCATAGCGGCCGGGATCGTCATGGCTGAACACGCCGCCCTTGATCGCGGAGAGCGCCTGTTGCAGCTCGCGCGACGCGGCGATCGCCTCGCGCGGGTTATAGCCGGCGGCGCGCTTTTCGGCGACTTCTTCGGCGGTCAGGCCGAAGATCACGATGTCGTCGGCGCCGACATGATCGCGGATTTCGACATTGGCGCCGTCCAGGGTGCCGATGGTCAGCGCGCCGTTCAGCGCCAGCTTCATGTTGCCGGTGCCCGATGCCTCCATGCCGGCGGTGCTGATCTGTTCGGACAGGTCGGCGGCGGGCATGATGAGTTCGGCGAGCGAGACATTATAGTTCGGCACGAACGCGACGCGCAGCAGCCCGCGCACCGCCGGGTCGGCATTGATCCGCCGCGCGACGTCGTTGGCCAGTTTGATGATGAGCTTGGCGTTGTGATAGCTCGACGCCGCCTTGCCAGCGAACAACTTGACGCGCGGCGTCCAGTCCTTGTCCGGATTGCTGCGGATCTGGTCGTAGAGCGCCACCGTTTCGAGGATGTTGAGCAGCTGGCGCTTATATTCATGGATGCGCTTCACCTGCACGTCGAACATCGCATCGGGGTCCAGCCGGACGCCCATCACCTCGCGCAGATGCTGCGACAGGCGTACCTTGTTGGCGCGCTTTACCGCTTCGAACTTCTCGCGGAACGCCGCGTCGGCGGCAAAGGGTTTGAGGTCGGCGAGCTTCGTCGCATCGTCGAGGAAGGCATCGCCGATCGCCTCGCGGATCAGCGACGTCAGCCCCGGATTGCTTTCGAACAGCCAGCGGCGCGGGGTGATGCCGTTGGTCTTGTTGTTGATCCGGTCGGGATAGAGCCGGTGCAGGTCGGCGAACACCGTCTGCTTCATCAGGTCGGTGTGGAGTGCGGCGACACCGTTGACGCTGTGGCTGCCGGCGAAGGCGAGGTTCGCCATGCGCACCCGCCGCTCGCCGCCTTCGTCGATCAGGCTGATCGCGGCGATGGCACCGTCGTCCTGCCCCTGGGCCCGGGCCTCGCGCAGGATCTTTGCATTGATCGCGTAGACCAGCTGCATGTGGCGCGGCAGCAGCCGTTCGAACAGCGGCAACGGCCAGCTTTCCAGCGCTTCGGGGAGCAGCGTGTGGTTGGTATAGCCGAACGTTGCCCTGGTAATCTCCCACGCGCCGTCGAAATCGAGCGCATGGTCGTCGACCAGGATGCGCATCAGTTCGGCGACCGACACCGCCGGATGGGTGTCGTTCAGCTGGATCGCCGCCTTGTCGGGCAGGGTGCGGATATCGCCGAAATACTGGACGTGGCGGCGGACGATGTCTTGGATCGAGGCGGAGGAGAAGAAATATTCCTGCCGCAGCCGCAATTCCTGTCCCGCCGGGGTCGAATCGGCGGGATAGAGCACGCGCACCAGCGTGTCGGCGCGGACCGATGCGGCCAGCGCGCCTTCGTGGTCGCCGGCGTTGAACCGGTCGAGCCGGATCGGATCGCGGGCCCGCGCGGTCCACAGCCGCAGCGTGTTGACCCGCGCGCCCCGCCAGCCGATCACCGGCGTATCGACCGCCACTGCCTCTACGCTCTCGCCCGGCATCCAGTGGATGTCGCCATTCTCGTCACCGACGACCTCGCCGCCGAACCCGATGCGGTAATTGCTCTCGCGCCGTTCGAACTCCCACGGATTGCCATGGCGCAGCCACGTCTCCGGCAGTTCCACCTGCCAGCCATTGTCTATCCGCTGGCGGAACATCCCGTTCACATAGCGGATGCCGTACCCATAAGCGGGCAGGTCGAGGCTCGCGAGGCTTTCCATGAAGCATGCCGCCAGCCGGCCGAGACCGCCATTGCCGAGCGCCGCATCGGGTTCCTCCCCCTCCAGGTCGGCGAGGTTCACGCCCAGCGAGGCCAGCGCCTCGCGCACCTCGTCGGTCCGCGACAGGTTCGCCATCGCATCGCGCAGCAGTCGGCCGATCAGGAATTCGAGGCTGAGATAATAGACCCGCTTGGCACCCGCGGCATGGGCCTGCTTGCTCGACGCCATCCAGCGTTCGATGATGTCGTTGCGCACCGTCAGGATCGTCGCCGCCAGCCAGTCGTGCGGTAGTGCAGCCTGTGCGTCCTTGCCGATCCGGTGGATCAGCGTGTCGAGGATCGCCTCGGCGAGCGGGGGCGTGGTCGGGGCAACGGCGGCTAAAGCAGGCTGGGTCACGCAGGTTCCTCGACGAAGGGGCGCGCACGACAGTATCGAATGCCGGACGCTTGTCACGCGCAATACGTATGCGCGATCCGCGTCGTTCCGGTTACAGGCAAAAGCTTACAAACCGTGTCGTTTCGCCCATTCGAGGAACAGCGCGGTCCACGGCGCCGGCTGCCCGTCGCGCAGCACGCCGAAGCCATGCCCGCCCAGTTCGGGCAGATACGCTTCCGTCGCCACCCTTGCCCGGCGCAGCGCGCCCAGTAGCGCCAGCGCATTGTCGACCGCGACGATGCGGTCGTCGATCGCATGGGTGAGGAAGGTCGGCGGGCTGGCGGCGGTGATGCGTGCGTCGCTGCGATAGCGGGCGGCCTGTTCCGGGCTGGCGCTGCGTCCGACGAGTTCGTCCTGCGACGCGCGATGGGTGCCGGGCACGCCCATCAGGGCCACCGGATAGAGCAACGCGGCGATCCGCACGCCCAGAGGCTGGGCATCGATCGCGTCGGTCGGCCGATAGGTCGCGTCGCCGCGATAGGCGAGCATCGCCGCCAAATGCCCGCCCGCCGACGATCCCAGCACTCCGATGCGATCGCGGTCGACGCCGTTCGCCGCCGCCTCCGCCCGCACGATCCGCAGCGCCCGCTGCGCGTCCTGCAACGGTGCGTCCGGTCCCGCCGCCCAGCCATCGGCCGGCAGCCGGTATTTCAGCAGATACGCATGATAGCCACGCTCGGCGAAGAAGCGCAGCATGTTGCGGCCGTCATGACCGATCGCGACCCGGCGATAGCCGCCGCCCGGGATCAGCAGTATCGCCGCGCCGTTGGGGCGCGTCGGGACGGCGTGTAGTAGACCCGGCGTGCGTACATGGACGAAGGCGGTGTCGTCCACCGGCCCGGTCGCCGAGCGGGGGACTTCCTGCTCGACGGCATGGACCGCCGCGCTGCCCGGCGGTCCGCTGGGCCAGATCTGGCGGAAGCGGGCGGGCTGCGCCGCGCTGGCGGGAAGGGTCGCGGCAATGCCTGTCGCGATGCCACCGCCGATCACGGCGCGGCGGCCTAGCACGCTACCCGGTCCGGTCGTCATCGCGGTCGCTTGTCCCTCTTCATGTCGTGTCCAGCATGCCGGGCCGACACCGGAACGTCGAGCGGGCGCCGTCTCCGCTTGACGTATCCGGGGCACATCGCGAGGGGAAGGGACGAACCGGCGCCCGGGCGGTCGCCGCAATGCTTGGGAGACGTCGCATGAAATTCTGTCGCTATGGCAACCGGGGCGCGGAAAAGCCGGGCATCGTCGACGCCGATGGCCGCATCCGCGACCTGTCGGGCGTGATCGACGACATTACCTTCGATACGATCCGCGACCTGTCGGTCGACATCGCGGCGCTGCCGGTGGTCGAGGGCGAGCCGCGCTATGGCGTGCCGGTGAAGGGGATCGGAAAGATCGTGGCGATCGGCCTGAACTATGCGGATCATGCGGCCGAATCGAACCTGCCGGTGCCGACGGAACCGATGATGTTCATGAAGCCGCTGTCGGCGCTGACCGGTCCGAATGACGAGGTGATGCTGCCCAAGGGGTCGACCCATAGCGACTGGGAAGTCGAACTGGCCGTCGTGATCGGCAAGACCGCGCGCTATGTCGCCAAGGAAGAGGCGTTGACCCATGTCGCAGGCTTCACCATCGCGAACGACGTGTCGGAACGCTTCAACCAGAAGCAGCGCGGGTCGCAATGGTCGAAGGGCAAGGGGCATGACAGCTTCTGTCCGGTCGGCCCGTGGCTGGTGACCCCCGACGAGATCGCCGACCCGCAGAACCTCGACATGTTCCTCGACGTGAACGGCGCGCGGATGCAGACCGGCAATACCCGCACGATGATCTTCGATGTCGCGGAGCTGATCGCCTATGTCAGCGAATTTATCACGCTCTATCCCGGCGACCTGATGATCACCGGCACGCCGCCGGGCGTGGGCGAAGGGAAGAAGCCGCAGTCGATCTATCTGAAAGCCGGCGACAAAATGACGCTCGGCATCGCGGGGCTGGGCGAACAGACCCAGCAGGTCGTCGAATGGCGGCACCTCGGTGACGCCGTTCTCGGCTGACGCTCCGGGGCGCCCTTATCCTGCGGGCAGGGCGCCCGTCTGACGCAGGGCTTCGCCCAGCGCCAGTGCCGCGGCGGTGGCAAGGTTCATCGAGCGCACCTCTGCCCTGATCGGCAGGCGAAGGGCGACGTCGCAGCTGTCGGCTACGCCGTGCGGTACGCCCGCGCTCTCCTTGCCGAACAGCAGCACGTCGTCCGCCGCGAACCGGAAGTCGTAGGCGGACTGCGTCGCCTTGGTCGTGAACAGCACCAGCCGGCTGCCGGCGCGGGCGCCTTGGAAGGCTGCGAAGCCGGCATGGCGCGTTACCGACACATGGTCGATATAGTCCATCGCCGTGCGCCGCACCCGACGGTCGTCCCAGGCGAAGCCCAGCGGCTCGATCAGGTCGACCGCCACGCCCAGACAGGCCCCCAGCCGCATGACGGCCCCGACATTGCCCGCGATTTCGGGTTCATAAAGCGCGATACGCATCGGCGCTGCTTGGCGCGTGCCGACGCGTGGCGCAAGCGATAGTGGCCGCTCGAAGGCGGGCCATTCTATCGTTCAATTTGGTGGGTAAGTGGCGGAGAGGGAGGGATTCGAACCCTCGGTACCCGTAAAGGCACGCCGCATTTCGAGTGCGGTACAATCGACCACTCTGCCACCTCTCCGCAGAGGTTTTCCGCTCATATGCCGTGTTTGACGCGGCACGTTGGTCAGCGAGGGCGGTCCGTTAGCCCATGGAATCGGGATGTGCAAGCGCATCCTTGCTGCAATCGCGCATCGACCCTAGATTATTTCGCATGAAGGCTTCTTCCGCCCCGCTTCTCGACCTTGGCACGCCCGTCCCGCCGATCGCCCATGCCCGTTTTTCGATCGGGGAGGTCGTGCGCCACCGGCTGTTCGATTTTCGCGGGGTCGTGTTCGACATCGACCCGGTCTTCGCGAACAGCGAGGAATGGTATGAATCGATTCCCGTCGACGCACGCCCGCGCAAGGACCAGCCCTTCTACCACTTGCTCGCCGAAAATGCCGAGGCGAGCTATGTCGCTTATGTCAGCCAGCAGAACCTGATCGTCGACGACAGCGAGGAGCCGGTCGATCATCCCGCGATCCGGGGGCTGTTCGATGACTATGCCGACGGGCGCTACCGCCTGCGCCGCGAGCACAAGCACTGATCGGCGGGCCGGGTTAGTAGATGTCCCGGCGATAGCGGCCGTTGCCGAGCATGTCCTCCAGCAGCGATTCGCCGAGGATCGCCGACAAGGCGGCGTGGACGCCCGGCGCCATGCCCTGAACGCTGCCGCAGACATAGATCGCCGCACCGGCCTCGACCGCCGAACGGATATGCTCGCCATCCGCAGCGACCGCATCCTGCACATAGCGGTGGCCGCCCGGCTGGCGTGACCAGGCGACTTGCTGGCTTGCCATTGTGCCGTTGGCCATGAGCGCGCGGCGTTCGTCGGCGAGAAAATCGTCGTGCGCCTGATGCCGTTCGCCCCAATAGAGGTAAGCCGGCGCGCCGCCCCGAACGGCACGGTGCCGCAGATGCGCGAGCAAGCCGGCGAGGCCGGTGCCGTTGCCGATCAGGATCAGCGGCACGCTGGGGTCGGCGGGCGGGTGGAAGGCCGGGTTGGCGCGGACGCGTGCCTGCATGATGCCGCCGACCGGAGCGCCATGGCACAACCAGCCCGATCCCAGCCCATCGAACCCGTCGGCCGCCGTGCAGCGACGAACGATCAGTTCGATCCGGCCCGATGCGGCGATCGATGCGATCGAATATTCGCGATGCCCTATCGGCTTCAGCGTTGCCACATCGCCGGCGCCGGTCGGCAGGATGCTGGTCATCAGCATCGCCCGGTTTTCGGGCGTATCGGGAAGGCCGGACGCGCCAAGATAGGCCGCAACGCGGCGCACATCCTGTTGCGGCCGGATCTCGACGATATCGCCCGGTGTCCAGTCCGCGCCGGCGGTGACCGGCTCCAGCGCGACATGCCAAGCCTCGCCCCCGGCGCTGCCGGGGTTGAGCAGGCGGCGTTCGACCAGCCGCCATTCGTCCATCGCGGCGGGTGCCCAATCCGGCTGATCGGTACGCCCACCAAGCCCGGCGAGTTGATGCTGCCACTGACGCTGGGCATCGGCATCGGTGCCGTCCGCCTCCACCGCATCGAACAGCCGGGTGGCGCCGTGATCGTGCAGCCAGCGGTCGACGCGGTGACCGAAGGCGCAGAATTCGGCATATTCGCGGTCGCCCAGCGCCATTACCGCATAGTCGAGATGCGACAGGTCGGGCGCCTCGCGCTCCATCGTTCGGGCGAAGCCGCGGGCATTGTCGGGCGGCTCGCCCTCGCCATAGGTGCTGGCGACGACGAAGAGGCGGCTGGCACGCGACAGCTGGTCGGGGTCGAGCGAGGCGATCGGCAGCGCCGCGGCATCGGGCAGGGCGGCGGCGGTCAGCCGGGCGATGCGCTCGGCCGATCCGGTCTGGCTGGCATAGGCGACCAGCGTCGTCGCGTGGTCGAGCGGCGCGGCGGAGGTATCCGCCACGACCTCGGCCAAAGCCGCCTTGCGACGCCGCCTGGCAAAATAGAGAAGGAAGCCGGTGATCGTGAACAGCGGCATGGTCAGGCTGGCGAGCATCATCGCGATGCGGCCGATCAGCCCGAAATATGCGCCGCGATGCAGTTCGAAGATGCTGGTCACGATATCTTCGCCCACGGGCCGCGCAGCATAGCGCTTGTCGGCGATCATCTGGCCCGTCGTACCGTCGATCGACAGTTCGTCGCTGACCCGGTCGTGACGGCCGTTCGGCAGCTTCGCGCGGAACTGCACCTCCCCATGATCGCGTACGATCAGGGTCACCCGGTCATAGTCCCGGCCCCCCGTCGCATGGACGAAGCCCTGCCACGCGCGCGTCGGATCGACGGGAACGTCCTTCGGATGCTTGGGCTTTTCGACCGGCCCCTCCGCCACCAGCAGCGCACGCACGCCCTGTCGATACCAGTCGTAGGACCACCACAGCCCGGTAAAGCCGCTGATGCAGTAGAAGATCAGCACCCAGCCGCCGATCACCGCATGCAGCATCCGGTAGAGATTGCGCCCGGTCTTTCGGAAATCGAGCACTAACCAGTTGCGCCAGTCGAGCGGTCGCTTGGGCCAGCGCAGGTACAGGCCGGACAGCGCGAAATAGATCAGGGCGATGGCCGAGAAGCCGCTGATCTGGCGACCGATGCCGTTGCCGCCGCCGGGCAGCGCGAGCCAGCGATGCAGGTCTTCGAGGAAGTCGATCGTCGCGCCGCCGCGCGGTTCGCCCAACAGCGTGCCGTCATAGGGGTCGAGGCGTTCGAACTGGCGCTCCTTCGATCCCTTCAGCCGATAGGTGACGCTGGTCAGCTCGTCCGAACCGCTCGGGACGATCAGCCGCCCGATCTCCGCATCGGGGCGCTGGCGCATGACGCCGGTGATCAGTTCCGGTCCGGTCAGGCGGGCCGTCCCGGCCGCGACCGGGCGATCGCGGTTGAGCGCGGCCAATATCTCCGGTTCGAAGCTGAGCGCCGCGCCTGTCACGCCCATGACCGCAAGAACCAGCCCGGCGGTAATGCCCAGGAACCAGTGAATCTGAAACAGGACGTTCCGGGTCATGCCGCGCTCGAATGACTTGATATTGATAATTGATCGCGTTAGCGGGCCGCGCAACAAGCGTCAATATTACGCGGGGGAAACGAGAATGCGCGGGGGAACGGGCCGGCTGTTGCTGGCAGCGGTGGCGACGGTAGCGATACTGGCGATGCCGGTGGCGGCGCAGAGCGTCGATGGCGACGCGGACGCTGTAAAGACTGCCGAAAGTGACGAAGAGATCGTCATAACCGCCGCGCGCACGATTCTGCCGCCCAATGCCCTGCCGCTGACGATCGACCTGATCGACAAGCAGGCGATCGACCAGCAGATCGCGATTTCGGGCAGCATCACCGACGCCGTCGCGACTCTGACGCCCAGCTTCTCGCCGACGCGCGGCAAATTGTCGGGAGCGGGGGAGACGCTGCGCGGCCGCTCGCCGCTTTATGCGATCAACGGCATTCCGCAGACGACGCCATTGCGCGACGGCAGTCGCGACGGCTTCACCATCGACGGGTTCTTCATCGACCGGGTCGAGCTGATCTATGGATCGAACGCTCTGCAGGGCGTCGGCGGCACCGGCGGCATCGTCAACCAGGTCACGGTCGGTGCCCCGCGACAGGAGGGTGTGAGCGGCCGGACGCTGGTGCAGGGCACCGCATCGGACGGGTTCGAGCCCGACGGCTTCGGCGGCAAGATCGCGGGGCTGGTCCAGTCGAAGGTGGGGCGGTTCGATGCGACGATCGGCGCGAGCTATGAAAGGCGGGGAGCCTTCTACGACGCGCAGGACCGGCGGATCGGCATCAACCTGACCCAAGGCGAAACGCAGGATTCGCGCGCGACCGACTTCTTCGCGCGGCTGGGCATGGAGGTCGGCGCGACCGGTCGCCTCGACCTGATCGCCAACCGGTTCGAGTTGAAGGGCGACGGCGATTACCTCGCGATCGCCGGCAACCGTCGCACCGGGGTGCCGACCAGCGCAGTGCGCGGTACTCCGCCGGGCAGGCCGGCCGCCAATCGGGCGGAAGCACTGTCGCTGTCTTACACCGATAGCGATGTGTTGGGCGGGAACCTGGTCACGCAGCTGTTCTTCAACCGCACCCATGACACGTTCGGCGGCGAGGTGGCGATCCAGCCGACATTCCAGGATCCGGCCATCGCGCCGGTGGGGACGTTGTTCGACCAGTCGGAGAACCGTTCGCGCAAGCTCGGCGCCAAGGCCAGCTACGAACGCGCGGTTCCGGGGTTCGAGGCGCTGGTCGCGACGATCGGCTTCGACGCGCTGTTCGACAAGACCGAACAACGGCTGATCGCGACGAACCGCATCTGGGTGCCGCCCGCCGATTTCCGCAGCCTGGCGCCGTTCGTGCAGGGCAATCTGAAGCTGGCGGACGGGCTGGTCCGCGTTGCCGGCGGCGCGCGATGGGAGAATGTGCAGGTTCGCATCGACGATTTCCGCACGCTGGCGTCGACCACCTATGACGGCCGGAATGCGCGAACCTTTGGCGGCGTGGCGGTGACGGGGGGCAAACCTAGGTTCAGCGACGTGCTGTTCAACGGCGGGGTGATCGTCGAGCCGCTGACCGGCGTCCGCGCCTATGCCAGCTATGCCCAAGGGTTCACCATGGCCGATATCGGGCGCATCACCCGCGCGATATCGACGCCGGGCGTGCGGCTGGACGATTTCCTCGACATCCAGCCGGTCGTGTCGAACAACCGCGAGGTCGGCGTCGAGGTGAAGCGCGGGCCGCTGGACGCCGGGGCGACCTATTTCTGGTCGTCGAGCGACCGGGGGCAGCTGCTCGTCGCGCAGGGCAACGGCATTTTCGAGGTGCAGCGTCAGCGGGTCGAGATACAGGGGCTGGAAGTCAATCTGGCGGTGCAGACGCCGCTGCCAGGGCTGAAGCTGTCGACCGGCTATGCCCATATCCTCGGGCGCTATGACAGCGACCGCAGCCCGCCGGACGGCGTGGTCGATACCGACCTAGACGGGACCAATATTTCGCCCGATCGGCTGAACCTTGCCGCCGACCTCGCGTCCGGGCCGGTGACCGCGCGGGTGCAGACGCAGGTATATCTGTCGCGCAATTTCCGCGGCAAGGCGAACCCCAGCCCCGACAATAATTTCGGCGGCTATGACGTGACCGATGCATCGATCCGGTATCAGACGAAATTCGGTGGCCTGTCGCTCAGTGCCCAGAATATCTTCGACCGCTTCTATATCGACTATAACAGCGACACCCGCCTGCCGAGCGACAATTTCGCGTTCTTTGCGGGGCGCGGGCGCACCTTTACGCTCGGGTGGGATATGCGGTTCTGAGGGCTGGACAGCGGGGCGGGGCGGCGGCTAGTCGCCCGGCCCATGCCTGTCATTGCCACCATCATGAATTCGACCACTGGCCAGCCGATCCAGAAGATGACCTTCGGCCGCATGCCGAAGCCCTGGGCTTCGTTCAATCTGGAGACCGGCGAGCTGGTCACCGCTGACCGGGTCGATATCGGCAAGCCCGCGCCGGGCAAGGTGGTGGTGCCGGTATCGGTGTGGGTCACGCCCAAGAAATAACCCCTCCCGGCGGGTGTGCCGGAAGGGGTCGGATCGCTCAACCGCAGACGCGGCGGCCGTTGCGGATGACGTAGCGGCAGGGACCGCGATAATCGACGCCCTGCGCCGCGGCCTCGCGCGACCAGCCGGGGATCACCCGTTCGCCGCGATAGCCGTAGCGGTCGCCGCGCCGCGCGTCCCAGCGACGACGATCGTCCCAACGGCGGCGGTCGTTCCATGCGCGGCGATTGTCCCAGCCGCGCCGGTCGTTCCAGCCGCGACGATTGTCCCAATGGCGCCGGTCGTCCCAGCGGCGATTGTCGTGATGCGCACGCGGGCCGTGGTCGCGGTGCGCATGGCGGCCGGGCTGAGCGTCGGCCACGGCGGGAACGGCGGTCAGGCCGGCGATGGTCAGGCCGATACCGGCGAAAATGTTCATCAACTGCTTCATGATCGCTTCCTCTCTGCCCCTGTCTGGCGGGATTCGGCTGAACCCATGCTGGACAGGATTGACAGCAGTCAGAAAGACTTGGTTCGCATCGATGGTTCCCGATTCGGGGAAGGCGTCAATAGGCTGGTTGCCACATCCGCGCCGCAATCGTGTCGCGGTCGATCGCTGCGTCGGGTGCCGCGACCTTGTCGGCAACCGCCTGAGCGGCGACGACCACGGCGATGTCGAGCGCGACATCTCGCAGCCGCTCGATCGGTGGCAGCAGCGTGTCGTCGCCCCCCATCGCGCCCAGTGCACGCGCGGCGGCCATGAACATCCCGTCGGTGATCGTGTGCGCCTGCGCCGCCAACGCGCCCAGCCCGACGCCGGGGAAGATATAGACGTTGTTGACCTGGGTGACGCCGGCGATGCCGAACGGGCTGCCGGTCCCGATCACCGCGCGTCCGGCGCTCCAGCGGGTCAGATCGGTCGGATGCGCCTCCGCGCGCGACACCGGGTTGGACAGCGGAAAGATGACCGGCCGCTCGACCGCCTGCGCCATGGTGCGCACCACGGCTTCGCTGAACGCGCCATGCTGTCCCGACGCGCCGATCAGGACGGTCGGATGGATGTTGGCGACCGTGTCGAACAGGTCGATGTCCCCATGGGCGGTGCGGGTCCAGCCTTCCACCTCGGCCGGATCGCGCGCATAGCTGCGCTGCCCGGCCGACAGGTCGTCCATGTCGGACAGGATCAGCCCGTTGCGGTCGACCGCCCAGATGCGCCCGCGCGCCTGTTCCGCGTCGAGGCCATCGGCGTGCAACGCCTGCACCAGCATGTCGGCGATGCCGCATCCGGCGGCGCCGGCGCCGAACAACACGATCCGTTGTTCGCCAAGCGGTGCGCCGGTCCGGCCGATCGCCGACAGCAGCGTCCCGACCGCCGTGGCGGCGGTACCCTGAATGTCGTCGTTGAAGCTGAGCAGGCGGTTGCGATAGCGGTCCAGGAGTTTGTAGGCGTTGTGTCCGGCAAAATCTTCCCACTGGAGCAACACGCCGGGGAAGCGGTCGGCGACGGCGGTTACGAAGTCGTCGACGAACGCGTCATATTCGGCGCCGCGGATGCGCGGGTGGCGCCAGCCGACATAGAGCGGGTCTTCGCGGCGTTCGGCGTTGTCGGTGCCGACGTCGAGGAGGATCGGCAGAACCTCGGACGGATGAATGCCAGCGCAGGCGGTGTAGAGCGCGAGCTTGCCGATCGGGATGCCCATGCCGCCTGCGCCCTGATCGCCGAGGCCCAGGATGCGTTCGCCATCGCTGACGACGATCACCTTTACCCGGTCGAGCGCGGGATCGCCCAGGATTTCGGCGATGCGGTGGCGGTTGGGCCAGGAGAGGAACAGCCCGCGCGGCCGCCGCCAGATTTCGCTGAAGCGTTCGCAGCCTTCGCCGACCGTCGGCGTATAGACCAGCGGCAGCATGGCGGGCAGGTCGCGCTGCACCATCGCGTGGAACAGGATCTCGTTCGAATCCTGCAATTCGCGCAGGAAGCTGTAGCGATGAAAGTCGTCGGGCATGCCGGCCAGCGCCCGCTGCCGCCGTTCGATCTGGCTGTCGAGCGTGCCGACATGCGGCGGAAGCAGCCCGTGCAGTCCCCATTGGTCGCGTTCCGCTTCGGTAAAGGCGGTGCCCTTGTTGGTCAGCGGATCGGCGAGCAGCGCGCGGGCGGCGGCATGGGCGGCGGGGGACATCGGCGGACCCTTCGATATCGAAAATAAAAGTAGCGCCCCGGCGGGGTCCGCCGGAGCGCCAGGCTGCTCTAGGAACTCAAAAGCGGAAGCTGATCCAGCCGGCGAGGAAGTCGGAGCTTTTGTAGTTCGCATCGGTCAGCGCCGGACCGGCGATCAGATGTTCGTAGCGTGCGGTGATGCTGACCCGCGGGCTGATCGGATAAATCGCCTGGAAGCGGATCGTGTCCGCGATCTTGCGCGAATTGCCCAGCTGCGTGCCGGCAAAGGCCTGTCCGTTGGCACGATAGACCGCGTCGTTCAGGCTGTCGCGCCACGACAGCTGATATTCGGCGGCGATGCGCAGCTTCGAGGTCGGCTGGAACTGGACGCTCGGCGCGAACGCGATCAGGTTGGTCGGCGTCGCATAGAGCTGATAGCTGTAATAGATGTTGTTGCCGAACGGCGCGAGCGACGTCTTGAGCGTCCCGTTGCCATAGGCGCCGCCGCCGCTGGCATAGTCGAAGTGGAAGCCGACGCGCGGCGCGGTCTTCGACTTGCCGACCTTGTAGGTCTGCTGCAGCAGGACCAGCCATGCCGAGATCGGGCGGTTCTGGAACTCGCCGCCCTGATAGTTGACCGTCCAGTCGAGATTGACCGGGCCGGTATCGCCATAAAGGTGCAGGCCGTAGAATTTGCGGACTTCCTCCGCCGTGCGGCCGCCCCAGACGGCGTTGCTGTTGCGCAGCCGCCAGACGAAGGGATCGAAGAACAGGTTCGATCCGCCGAGGAACGTCTTAGGAATGACGAAGCCTGCCGTCGCACCGGAGAAACGACGGTTGCGGTCGATGATGTCGTCGCCGGTTCCGCCGACGCCGAGGCGGGTCGTGTAGTAGTCGAACACGTCGCCGCGGATCGTATCGCCCTTCGCCCACGCCCGCACGCCGTTATACACGAAGAAGATCGTGTTGTTGTCGCGCGGCACGACCATCAGGTTCGGACCGTCGGCAAAGGTCTGTCGACCATAGCGCACGCCCAGATCGACCCCGCCGACCGTCCCGGTCACGTCGACGAAGCTCTGCTGCACGACCAGATCGTTGTGCAGCTGCCCGGCCTTCACCCCCAGATTGCGTCCCGACATGCCGGCATGCGCCAGTTCGCCGTACAGCCGGACATGTTCGCCCAGATGCAGGTCGGCACCGCCGACGACGCGGAAAATGTCCTGCCGCTGCGCCTCGCGGTCGCGCAGGTTGGGATTGGTCGTCAGGTTGACGCGGGCGCGGAACTCGCCCGACAGCGTCAGATAGACATCGTCGCCGGCGATCGGAATGTATTTGAGCTGGTCGAGAATGTCGTCGCGCTTCTTGGGATCGCGAAACCTGGTCCAGTCCTCGGCCCAGCGCGACTGGTTGTAGCCGCCGGCGGTGACGCCGTCGCCGATACCGGCGGTCGGATATTCCTGGGCGACCGGGCGGGCATTGCCCCGATCGGCGACCTGGCTGGCGATCGTGCTGGTCGTGGTCGGGATCGCGGGTTCGGTCGCGAATGCGGGAGCGATGGTCGATGCGACGATCGGGGCAGCGGCACACAGCCGCAACAGGGTCTTCATCTTGGCATACCTTTGTTCGCCCGGGGGCGAGAACGTCGGTGCCGGTCCGGGGATCGCCCGGACCGGCACATAGGGAGTTACTCGGCGGGAACTGCGCCTTCGGGCATCTGATCGACCCGCACGCTGCGACCGGCCAGAGCCTCGTCGAACTGGTGCTTGTCGAGCTTGCCTTCCCATTTTGCGACGACAACGGTTGCTACTGCGTTACCGATGAAGTTCGTCAGGCTGCGGCACTCGCTCATGAAGCGATCGACGCCGAGGATCAGTGCCATGCCGGCAACCGGAACCGTCGGCACGATCGACAGCGTGGCGGCGAGCGTGATGAAGCCCGCGCCGGTGACGCCCGCCGCACCCTTCGACGACAGCATCGCGACGGCGAGCAGCAGGATCTGCTGGCTGAGGGTCAGTTCCACGTTGCACGCCTGGGCGATGAACAATGCGGCCATGGTCATGTAGATGTTGGTGCCGTCGAGATTGAACGAATAGCCGGTCGGAACGACGAGGCCGACGATCGACTTCGGGATGCCGGCACGCTCCATCTTCTCGATCAGCGAGGGCAGCGCGCTTTCCGACGACGAGGTTCCGAGCACCAGCAGCAGTTCGGCCTTCAGGTACGAAATCAGCTTGAAGATCGAGAAGCCGCAGAAATGCGCGACCGCACCCAGCACCACCGTCACGAACAGGAAGGCGGTGAGGTAGAAGGTGCCGACCAGCGCGGCGAGGCTGAACAGCGTGCCGATGCCGTATTTGCCGATGGTGAACGCCATCGCGCCGAACGCGCCGATCGGGGCCGCCTTCATGACGATCGCGACGACCTTGAAGAAGGCGATCGAGATGTCGTTCAGCGCGTCGAGCACGCGTTCGCCCTTGTCGCCGATCATGGCGAGGCCGATGCCGAACAGGATCGCGACGAACAGCGTCTGGAGGATGTTGCCTTCGGTCAGCGCCGAGATGAAGGTGTCGGGAATGACGCCCATCAGGAAGCCGGTGATCGTCGAATCATGCGCCTTTTCGGCATATTCGGTGATCTTCGACGTATCGAGCGTCGACGGGTCGATGTTGAGGCCCGCACCCGGTTGCACGACGTTGCCGACGGTCATGCCGATGATGAGCGCGAGCGTCGAGAAGGTCAGGAAGTAGGCGAACGCCTTGCCCGCGACGCGACCGACGCTGGCGAGGTCGCGCATCCCGGCGATGCCGGTGACGATGGTCAGGAAGATCACCGGGGCGATGATCATCTTCACCAGCTTGATGAAGGCATCACCGATCGGCTTCAGCGCTTCGCCGGTCGACGGATAGAAGTGGCCGAGCAGGACGCCGGCGACGATGGCGATCAGCACCTGGACGTACAGATGCTTGTACCATGGTTTCGCGGCGGGCGGCACGGGCGGGTGGGCGGTGTCGGTGGCAAGTATCATGCGGCGACCTTTCATCCTCTGGCTGCGCCGGTCCGACTCTTCATGGCGGTTGGCGCTTCTGGGACGATTTAACCGCACGCAATCCAGCTTGTCGTGATTGCAATCGTGTTTGCTAAGTCGTTGACAAACGGTGATTGTGTATTCCGCCATGGTAGATTTTGCGTAGATTTTTGCCAAGACTAAAGTCTAATGTGCAGAATATTGCACATGGGCGGTGCCGCTCGTACAAGGCGGCGATGCGCAGCCTTGGCCGTACCTGGTGGATTGGATGGATATTGGGCGGCCTGCTGCTCAGCGCCGCGATGGCGGCTGCGGTCGGCCGCTTCGTCGAGCAGCGGGCCCAGGCCGAATCGCTTGCCAAGATCGAGAGCGACGCGCGGCTGCGCCAGGTCCTGCTGACCAGCGAGATCGCCCGGTTCCGTCTGTTGCCGCTGGCGCTGTCCGACGACCGCGACGTGGTGGCGGCGGTGCGCGGGGGCGATGCCGCGCGGCGCGCACTCGACCGGAAACTGGCGGCGCTGGCGCAGTCGACCTCGGCCAGCGTGATCTATGTCATCGGGCGCGACGGGCTGGCGATCGCGGCGAGCAATTGGGACGATCCGCAGAGCTTCGTCGGCAACGACTATAATTTCCGTCGCTATTATCGCGACGCAGTGCGGACCGGGGCGGGGACGCAGTTCGCGCTGGGCACGGTCAGCCGTCGTCCCGGCCTCTATCTCAGCCGCCGGACCGCCGATGGCGGCGTCGTCGTGGTGAAGCTGGAATTCGACCGGATCGAGAGCGAATGGCGCGCGGCGGGCGGCATCACCTTCGTCACCGATGCCGCCGGGGTGGTGCTGATTTCCAGCGATCCGCGCTGGCGTTTCGCGACGACGCGGCCGATCGAGCCGGCGGTCGCCGCCGCAGTGCGCGCCGATAGCGGGGCGGCGGCGCTGAAACGCCCGCCGTTCGCGATCCTCGACGATGCGCTGCGGCTGAACGGGCAGCGCGGGACGCTGCAGCATGCGGTGACGCCAGCGGGGGACGAGGGGTGGCAGGTGCATCTGGCGATGCCGCTGCCCCCGACGATCGGCAGCGCGGTGCGGACCAGCGCGCTGGCGGCGGCGGCGGTGACGCTGGCGCTGATCGGGGCGCTGTGGGGATTGCGCGAACGGTCGCGGCGCCGCGCGATGCGCACGATCGAGCTGGAGGCGGCGGTCGCCGACCGGACCAGCGCGTTGCGCACCGAAATCGAGGAGCGCGCCGCCGCGGAGGCGCGCGCGGCCGAGCTGCGCGAAGGATTGCGCCAGGCGAACCGGCTCGCCGCGCTGGGGCAGATTACTGCCAGCGTGGCGCATGAAACGGCGCAGCCGGTGGCGGCGATCCGCAACTATGTCGCTGCCGCGCGCCAGTTGCTGATGCGCGGCGACATGCGCGCGGTGGACGATAATCTGGGCGCGATCGCGCGGCTGACCGACCGTATCGGGCTGGTCACCGCCGAATTGCGCGGCTTCGCGCGCAAGGGCAGCGGCACGATCGGCCCGATCCGGCTGGCGGATGTGATCGACGGCGCGCGGCTGATCCTGAAGGAACGCCTGTCCGAGGTGACGTTCGTCGTGCCGCCGATTTCGGACGAACTGATGGTCGTCGCCGGGCGGGTGCGGCTGGAGCAGGTGCTGGTCAACCTGTTGCAGAATGCGATCGAGGCGCTGGCGGCGACACCCGACCCGTGCATCGCGATCGAGCTGGAGGTCGATGCGCAGATGGTCTCGCTGATCGTCGCCGACAACGGGCCGGGCATCGATCCGGATGTCGCCGAGCGGATCTTCACCCCCTTCGTTACCAGCCGGGAAACCGGCCTGGGGCTGGGGTTGGTCATCGCTCAGGATATCATGACCGATCTCGGCGGCACGCTGCGGCTGTTGCCGTCGGAGCGCGGTGCACGGTTCGCGCTGACCCTGCGGCGCGTGCCGTGAGTGGGGCAGGTGGGCGCGTCGCGCTGGTCGAGGATGACGACGACCTGCGCGCATCGACCGCGCAGTTGCTGACGCTGGCCGGGTTCGACGTGGTGGCTTTTCCGGCGGCGCCGCCCGCGCTGCTGGCGATCGATGCCGATTTCGAGGGGATCGTCGTCACCGACGTGCGGATGCCGCACATGTCGGGGATCGAGTTGTTCCGCACCCTGCGCGAACGCGATCCGACGCTGCCGGTCGTTCTGGTGACCGGTCATGCCGATGTCGAAACCGCGGTCGATGCGATCAAGAACGGCGCATGGGATTTCCTGTCCAAGCCGTTCGATCCCGACGCGCTGATCGCGGCCGCCACCCGCGCGATGGCGGCGCGGGCACTCGCGCTCGACAATCGCCGTCTGCGGGCAGAAGCGGCGGGCGGCGAGGACATGGTGCTTGTCGGCCGGTCGCCTGCCGTCGCCCGGCTGCGCGAGATGATCCCGGTGCTGGCCGATCCCGATATCGACCTGCTGATCGAGGGGGAGACGGGGACGGGCAAGGAACTGCTTGCCCGCGCCATCCACCGGGCGGGGCGGCGGGCGCGGCATCGCTTCGTCGCCATCGCCTGCGCCGCGCTGCCCGGGCCGGCGATCGAGGACGAATTGTTCGCCAGCGTGGGCGATCGCGGCATCGTCGGCGCGCAGCGCGGTACGCTGTTCCTCGACGATATCGACCAGGCGTCGCGCGGATTGCAGGGGCGGCTGACGCAGGTGATCGAGGAGCGGGCGATCCGGGGTCCGCGCGATGCGGTGCCGGTGGACATCCGGGTCATCGCGACGGCGGCGGAAGAGGCGCAGCGCGGGCCGGATGCGATCGCACCGGCGCTGCTCTATCGCTTGGCCGCGGTACGGCTGCGGATGCCGCCGCTGCGCGAACGGCGCGACGACGTGCCGCTGCTGTTCGCGCATCTGGTCGATCAGTCGGCCAAGCGGCTGCGGCGCGAGGTGCCGCCGCTGACCCATGGCGCGCGCGACCTGCTGGCGCGCCACGACTGGCCGGGGAATGTGCGCGAACTGGCGCACTTCGCCGACCGGTTCGTGCTGAGGCTGGAGGGCGATGGGGGCGAAGGGGGCGGGAGCGACGCCACGCGTCCGCTGCCCGAACGGATCGCCGCGTTCGAGCGCGAGGCGATCCTGTCCGCGATCGCCGCGACCGGCGGCGAGATCGGCGCGGCGATCGAGCGGCTGGGGATCCCGCGCAAGACCTTCTATTACAAGGTGCAGCGGCTGGGCATCGACCTGAAGTCGGTGCGCGGCCAGTCCTGAACGCCGGTCAGTCCAGCCCGTCGTCCGTGACATAGGCGAGGCCGGCGCGGGCCTCCAGCGCGGCACGGTCGCGCATCACGATCCGCCCGCGCGAACAGCGGACCATGTGCTCACCCTCTAGGATATGCAGGCAATCGGTGACCGTCGCGCGGCGCAGGTTCAGCGTGGCGGCGATCGACGCATGGGTGACCGACATGGTGTCGCCATCGATCCGGTCATCGATCATCAGCAACAGGCGGGCGATGCGCCGTTCGGGCACGTCGCGCAGCGCCGATGCGAGCGTCCGCGCGATCTGCATCGAAAAGCGCTGGCCGAAGCTCAGGATCGCCTTCAACAGCGCGCTGTCCTCGTTCGCGGCATCGACGACGGCGGTCGCCGGGATGACGATCGCGCTGCCGGCCTGGATATGCGCACGGGCGGTGAACGGGGTCGGCTGGTCGCTGAACAGCCGCGACCAGCCGACCACGCCGTCGCGCCCGATCATGCCGACGTCCTGCGACGACCCGCCGGTCGACAGCGACAGCATCGCCGGCGCCCCTTCGGGAAAGACCAGCCGGTCGATCGGCTCGCCGCTGCGCGTAAGAATATCGCCAGGTTGTAAAATGACGCGACTGGCCACCGACGCCAATTTACGCCGGGTGTCGGGACGCATGGCGCCCAACAGCCTGTTGTCGGTCGTAGGCAGGGTAGTAGATGTCTCGCCCACGCGATCGATATTCACTGCGAAAGCCATTTCGCGTCTTTTGCCTGCAAGATTTGAGGCAATCCAGTCACCCCGGGCATCTTGTACGGAACCGTACATCCACCTTTGGCACGCATCGTTTGTCATTTACGGTTCGTTAGGGTCAGGACCCATTGATGTGAGCGTCGCGATCTGATTCAGGCTCCGCGAGGAGACCGGAATGAGTGACCTGTTTTGGCTGACGGATGAGCAGATTGAGCGGCTGCGGCCGTTCTTTCCCAAGAG
>NZ_QQWV01000023.1:0-64169 GCF_003951715.1 Sphingomonas sp. ABOLH
TGTCTTTGTCGCTGGTCACGATTCTTTCCGTTGGTCCGTCGGAGGCGCGACCATTCGTTGCCCTCCTCTGCCGCCGGGTCGAGAGGACGTGACTATGATGCGGCGGCGGCCAGGCCAGCCCCTCCCTTCCAGCCCCCCCCTCCCGCCGACGATGCCGGCCGCCGCGGCGAACGCATCGCCGGCTGGTGGCTGCGCCTGAAAGGCTGGCGCATCCTCGCCCGCCGCGTCCGCACCAAGGCCGGCGAAGTCGACCTGATCGCCAGGCGCGGCAATGTCGTCGCCTTCGTCGAGGTAAAGACCCGAGCGACCACCGCCGACCTCGACCACGCCATCGACGAACGCCGCCTCGCCCGCGTGGCAGCAGCGGCGGAAATACTCGCGCCGACCTATGCGGAAGGCTGCGATGTGCGCATCGACGTCATCCTCCTCGCACCGCGGACCCCGCCCCGCCATATCGAGAATGCGTGGATTGGCTATTGAGCGATGTCGCGACGCTCGTCCAAAAGCAGACGTATCAGCGGCAAGGCAGAGTTGCTTGTAACCCGGCACTCCCGCATTATCCCGAGATGGGAAGACTTCGCGGCGCTCAATATGCTTTGGCGGCAATCCTTGCCGGAGGCTGCTCCAACGGCCCTGTCGTACCCGTGGCTGATAGCAAAATTTCTGTCAATGTTAGCTCGAACTTTAGCGGGAGCGAGTGGATAGTCACCGTTCGCAATCAATTTGGCAGCGCTTCAGACACTATTTTTGCTGTTAACGATCATAGGAGGAGCAATATTTATCTGACACCAGCCCGCCAGCTTGTGGTAATCGAACAGGGTGGCGGGGATGCTTTTTTTGCTTTGCCTGATGACAGTCCACCCGAAGCACTAACGGAGCGCCGGGAAAGGGAGCGTGACACGGAGTCGCAGCGTTGGAGATATTTGGGCGTAATCAAGGGGGATGTGTTCTACCCTGACCTAGCGGAGTGCATCGCTTTACTAGGCGAGGGCAGTTCGGAATATCGGCGTCAATATCAGGCCCCAAGCTTCTGCTAGGCACGCGATTCGGGAGTTGCCGAATGAGCGCGCGGCAGCTTTCCCCCGTAGCTGGCCATTCCCGCTTTCCTACAGTCGCCAGGCCTGCGATCATCCTCGCTGGCCGCCCACCGCCCCCGCTCTTTGACACCGCCGCTCGGCCCCAAATCGCCCTGCTCACGACAAGCGCACGAGTGTGAACTTAGTGAACTTTGGCCACCCTACCCGCCAAACCCCGGCACCTCCGGCGGGATCGCCGCATTGCGCCACCGCTCCACCGGCACCGCAACCGGCACCGACTGCGCCCCCTCCTTCCGCTCGACCCGCTGGATCAGCGTCGCGCCCTGCTGCACCGTGCCGCCGATCGTCGCGCGGGTGCGGACCCAGAAATGGTCGGACTTGAACCGCGTGCCGCCGGGCAGCGTCACGTCCTCGCGCGTCAGGTCGTCCTTCGACAGATAGCCCTGCCGGTTGCGGATCGCGACCAGCCGCCCGGCCTTGTCGGGATCGAACAGCACCGCCATCAATTCGGGCGTCGCCGCGTTCAGGTTGATCGCGGTATCGCCCGGCAGCGCGGTCACCATCCGCGCCAGCAGCTGCGCCTGTTCGGGGGGCAGGAACACCGCCAGCGGGCGCAGGTCCTGCACCGGCCCGCGCTCGCGGATCAGCGCGATGGCGGCGACCGCCTTTGCCTCCTCGATCCCCGCCGCCTTGGCGATACGCAGGAACAGCAGCTGCGGGATCGGGTCCAGCTCGCGCCGCACCGAATTGACGTTGAAGCGCCCCTCGGCATCGGCAATCGCCAGGTCGAAACGGCCGCCTTCGATCGCGATGCCATTCTCGCTGATCGCGCCCCAGGGTTCGCCCGGATAGTCCGCCTCGGGCGCCACCCGCGCGTCGCGTTGCAGCGCGGAGAGCGCCGACAGCTCGCCCCCGCGCACGATCGCCAGCGCCCGCGCCGCCTCGCGCGAGCGGATCGAGCGGTCGAGCGCCACCTCCTCGCGGTTGATCATCAGCAGGACGAGCCCGCTGGCAATCGCCACGAACATCAGCACGTTGACCAGGATCATGCCCTGCTCACGCTCCGGCACCCGCGCGCTCATGTCGTCTTCGCCGCGATCGGCAGCGTCACGATCCGCCGCAGATTGCCCCCGCCCGGCCCGCCGACCTGCAACTCGACCACCACCGCGCGCGGCCAGTCGAGCGCGCGGTCGGGTGCCGGCGGCCAGCTGTCGCGCCATCCGCCATCGAAATAGCGCCAGCGCGCCGCGCTCACCTGATCCAGCACCAGCTGCGCGCGCCCGTCGACCACCCGCTGCAACTGCCCGTCGGCCACGCGATACCCGACGCCGATCGGCGGCCCGCCGACACCGGGCGCACTCCGCCGGAACCGCAGGCCCGCACCGTCGCCGCCCATCGGCCCCGGCGCGATCTGGTCGAGGTCGCTGGAGATCACCACCATCGCGCGCTGCAGGTCGGCGACCCGGTCCAGCCGCGCCTCGGTCCGTCCGTCCACCCCGATCACGCTGTCGACCAGCGCCAGCCCCGCCACCGCGATCAGCGCGAACAGCCCCAGCGAGATCATCAGTTCGAGCAGGGTGAAGCCACCCTCCCCGGCGCGCGGCCGGCTCATGCCCCGCGGCTCTCCGCCACCTTGTCGTACACCCCGTTGGTCGGCACCAGGATCGCGAAGTCGCGCGCGCAGCTGCCGTCCGAACGGAAGCGCACCGGCCCGGTCACCCCGTCGAACCCGGCCTCGCGCAGCACCCCCTCGCGCGTCATCTGATCCGCCTCGCGCAGTACCTTGGCGATCAGCGCCGCGTCGTTGCCCAGCGCCGCAATCGCGCCCGGCCGTCCGCCGTTGCGCGCGGCATAGGCGCTGGCAAAGCTCGCGAATTTCGCCGGATCGGGGCTGGCGATCCACGCCCCCTCCAGCGCGGTCAGCGCATCGGGGCGATAATCGAGCGTCTGCATCGTCGCCAGCAGCTGCATCCCCCGGTTCTTCAGGACCGGCGCGATCGCCACCGCCGAACCGGGCACGAACGCCGCATCGCCCTCGACGTCCGGGGGGATGGTGCCGCCAGTCACCGGCACGATCGTCAGCCCCAGATCGGCCTCGCTCGCCCGCGCCGCCGCGACCGATGCCTGCGACCATGGCGTGCCGTCATCGACCGCCACCACCCGCCGCACGCCGCGCGACCGGGCATAGCCGAGGATCGCCGCCGTCGCCTGTGCCGGGGTAATCCCGAACACGAAGGCCGACCCGCCGCGCGCCGCCGCGTCGTTGGTCAGCGCCACGACCGGCACGCCGACCGCGCCGGCCACCGCCCGCGTCTCCGCCGCCGACAACGGCCCCAGCAGCATCGCCGCCCCGCGCTTCACCGCCGCGCGCGCCGCACTCGCCGCGCCGGCCGCCGTGCCGCCGGTATCGAGTACGGTGAGCGCGCCCGCGTCGCTTTCGGCAAGCATCGCCGCATTGCGTATGCTAAGGCCCAGCGCCGCGCGGTCTCCGGTCAGCGGAACCAGCAACGCGGCGGAGCGCTTGCTCCGTTTCGCAGCCATCAGGGGGGACGCGACCGATGCCAACGACGACAGCAGCACCGCATCGCGAACCAGTCCGAGCGTCGAGCGCCGCGATCGCATTGTCGAGTCCTTCCCGCTTACAGGCACGGCGGCGTAGTATCCGCTTCGCCGCGCTCGGCATAGCCTCGTTCGCGGTCGCGATGATCGTCACCCTGCCTGCCAGCCTGATCGCCGGCAACACCGACTGGCGCAGCGGCGTCGGCGGCACGGTCTGGAATGGCGAGGTCGGCATTGCCGGCGGCAGCCGCCTCGAATGGCATTTCGCGCCGCTTCGCAGCCTGACCAGCCTCGGCTTCGCGGTCGACTGGACCGCGACCGGCGCCGACACCGATCTCGGCGGACAGGCGCTGCTCCGCCCCGGCGGCGTGCGGCTCGACCGGGTCAGCGGATCGGCCGACGCCTCGCTGCTGTCCGCGCTTCAGCCCAACCTGCCCTTCGCCTGCGATTCGACGTGGCAGGTCGATCTGCCGGTCCTCTCGACCATCGCCGGATCGGCCATGGCCGATGGCCGCATCGCGATCGATCCGGGCACCTGCACGACCAAACCCGGCAACGTCGCCACGCCGACCCCCGCCCTGCTGCTGACCGCCGAGCATATCGGCACCGAGACCCGCGTCCGCCTCGTCCCCGCCGACCAGCGCCGCCGGACGCTGATGGACGCGACGATCAACGAGGACGGCACGCTGCGCTTCGCCCTGACCGGGGACGGCGCGGCGGTGCTGCCCTTCGCGGGCATCCCGGCGGGCGCGAGCGTGCAGGGGAGTTTCTAGGTCCCCTTCTCCTTCTCCACCCCGTTTGGTTCGAGCAGCTTCGAGCTTGTCGAGAAGCGCCTGTCGAGAACGACTACCCAGCGGAACCCCGTTCTCGACACGCGCTCTCGACAGGCTCGATCGCTGCTCGAACCAAACGGGAGCGGAAGTAGACTTACTCCCACTCCTCCGGCCAAACCTCGTCCGGCCAGAACTCCGGCTCCGCATCCTCTCCGACCTCCCGCACCGCCGGCACCACCGGCACCACCGGCACCGCGCCGTCGAACGCGACCCGCACCGCCGCGCCCATCGGCGTCGCCTGCTGGAACACCGCCGCCACCTCGCGCCCCTGGCGCAGCATCGCGCCGATCCATGCCGCGCGGTCGGCGGTTAGATAGCCGATCTGCACCCCCCGCGCGCTGACCACCATCACCGCGTTGGGATCGACCGGGTTGCGCGGTTCGGGGACCAGCGTGACGCCCTCGCCCGGCGAGCAGAGCAAAATCTCGAACCGCCGATTGCCGCCGCCACGATTGGGATGGTCGGCGCCGACCACATGCAGGCTGAGTTCACGCAAGCCCGATCTCCCGCCGGAACCGCTCGGTCAGGCTGCGAAAGGTGATCGACCAGCGCGTCGCCGCCATCGGCGCGATGCCATGTTCCCAGTCCCACCGCGCCTCGCCGGTCAGGTGATACGCGTCGCCCGCCGCCAGCGCCTGCGCGAACCGGTCGAACCCGTCCGCCCGCCGCCGCCGGAACCGCAGCGTCGCCGGCGCACCGATCGACAGCCCGACGACATGCTCGAACACCGGCCGGTCGCGATGCCACCCGATCCCGGCGCCGGCATCGTAGCGGATCAGCAGCGCCTGCACGAGCGCATCGGCCGGCACGCCGGCAAAGCCCGCCGCAATGTCGCGCACCGCCAACAGCCAGTCGGGCATCGGTTCGGCCTGTCCCACCCGGCCCGCCTCGAAATCATAATGCCAGCCATAGGAGGCGGTCAGGCGCAGGCCGGTCCATTGCTGGAACCGGAACGGGGTGAGCGGCGCGCCATCGATCGCCTCGGCCAAAGCAGCCAACCGGCCCTCCGGCAACACGCCCGGCGCATGGGTGAGTCCGGGCAATGCCGGCGCGGCGGCGAACAGGTCGAACTGCGTCATCCGCGTCGAACCGGCGTCGGAAAAGGTGCGAAACGGTCCGATGACATGGCCATGGAACGCAACATGGGTCGGCGGCGTCTGTCCATCAACAATCGGCGACGGATACGATCGCCGGCCAGGAACAGGGACCGTTTCATGCCCCAGCATAGCGCAGGCATCCTGCTCTATCGCCGCACGCCCAGCCCGGCGGTGCTGCTCGTCCATCCCGGCGGCCCTTATTGGGCGCGGCGGCAGGTCGGCGCGTGGCAGATTCCCAAGGGCCAGGTCGAGCCGGACGAAGCGGTCGAGGACGCCGCCCGGCGCGAAGTCGCCGAGGAACTGGGCGTCGCGGTCGTCGCGCCGCTCGCGCCCCTGGGCACGGTGCGGCAGGCGGGTGGCAAGTCGGTGTCGGCCTTCGCCGCCGAACAGGATGTCGACACCCATGCGATCACCAGCATGACCTTCGAACTGGAATGGCCGCCCCGCAGCGGCAGGCGCAGGAGCTTCCCCGAAGTCGACGCGGCTAGGTGGATGCCGGTCGCCGAGGCCCGGATGATGATGCTGAAGAGCCAGCTGCCGCTGCTCGACCGGATCGAGCCGCTGCTGGGATAGCCCCCCCCCACCTCACGCACCCCAACCGTTCGGTTCGAGCAGCTTCGAGCCTGTCGAGAAGCGTCCGTCGAGAACGCAGAGTTTAAGGCACCCCCTTCTCGACTACGGTTCTCGACAAGCTCGAACCTGCGCTCGAAGCAAACGGAAGGGGGCGTGGGGGAGAAAAGCAGAAACGGATAGGAAAGACGGGCAGCAATTCAGGCGAGCGTGGGTAGCGAGCAGTGCGCGTTGGTGGCGAGCGGCGCGCGACGAGCGGCAAGCAGCAGGCGACGAGCGACGAGCGGCGAGCGGCAAGCGGCAAACCTCGAACGCGCCCCCGCCCCAACCGTCATTCCCGCGAAGGCGGGAATCCATACACGCCACCGTCTCGGCAAACCCGCAACGCCAGCACCAATGGACCCCCGCCTCCGCAGGAGTGACGAACGCAAGGAGGCGCCCCCGCACACCCCCACCCGTCATCCCGGCGAAAGCCGGGATCCACGGAAACGGCCCGCTCACGCCTCCATCGAAACCACCCGAAACAACGCCCCCCGGGCCAACGAAAGCCCCTTACAGAACCCTGACCGCCACCGGCACCGCATCCGCCCGCGTCAACCGGTTCCTGAGCGGCAGGGTAAACGGCGCCGCCTGAATCTCGAACACATCGCCCTCTTCCGTCCGCACCCCATCGGCAAAGGACAGCGTCGCCGTCCCGAAGAAGTGGACGTGAATGTCCCCCGGCCGGCGGAAAAGCGCATATTTGAAGTGATGATGCTCGAGGTTGCCCAAGCTGTGCGACATGTTCGCCTCGCCCGACAGGAACGGCTTTTCCCAGATCGTCTCGCCGTTCCGCACGATGCGGCTCGTCCCCTCGACATGCTCGGGCGGCGTGCCGACCAGGAGTTCCGGCCCGAGCGATGCCTGGCGCAGCTTGCTGTGCGCCAGCCACAGATAATTGTGCCGCTCGGTCACATGGTCCGAAAACTCGTTGGCTAGCGCAAGGCCGATGCGGTGCGGCGTGCCGTCGCTGCCGATGACATAGATGCCCGCCAGCTCCGGCTCCTCGCCGCCGTCCTGCGCGAAATGCGGCATGGTGAAGTCGCCGCCCGGCGCCACCATCTGCCCGCCATCGCCCTTGTAGAACCATTCGGGCTGCTGCCCGACCTGACCCTCGGCGGGCTTGCCGCCCTCGACCCCTTCGAGGAACATCCGCATCGAATCGGTCTGCGTCGTCGCCTCGGCGGCGGCGCGGTGCATCTTGTCGCGCCCTTCGGCCGATCCGAGATGGGTCAGGCCGGTGCCGGTCATGATGACATGCGCCGGGTCCTCATGGTCGATCGGCGATCCGATGGCACCGGCGTCGAGCAGCTGGGCGATATCGACCGCCTCGCCCTGCCCCAGCGCCGCGACCTCGTCGGCGATGCTGTGGCCGGCATCGATCGCGCGCAGCGCCAGCACGCGGATGCTGTCGACGCCGGGCACGACATGCGCCCCCGCATCGGTCGCGGCGATCACGGCGCGCGTCGGTGCGACGCGCTGCAACAGGCGGAGAGTCATCGGAATTTCCTTATGCAAAGACGTCGTTGTCGGCGGGGACGTCGTCGATCGGGTTGGTCACCTTCGATCCCCACACGGCATAGAACAGGATGTACAGCTCGCACACGGCGGTCAGCAGGAACGACCATTGCAGGCCGTAGCGGTCGGCCAGCCAGCCCTGCACCACCACCAGCGCACCGCCGGCGATCGCCATGATCAGCAGCCCCGACCCTTCCTCGGTCAGCGGCCCCAGCCCCTTGATGCCCAGCGAAAAGATCGTCGGGAACATGATCGAATGGAACAGCCCGACCAGGATCAGCGACCACATCGCCGCCGGCCCCGACAGGAAGGTGGCGCCCAGCATCACGACGAACGCCCCGATCGAAAAGAAGGCGAGCACCTTTTCCGCCGCGATCTTCTGCATCAGCAGCGAACCGGCGAAGCGGCCGACCATCATCCCGCCCCACAGCAGCGCCAGGTAGCGCGACGCCTCCGCCTGGGTGATGTTGGCGATATCGCGCTGCGAGACGAAGTTGATGAACAGGTTGGCGACGCCGATCTCGGCGATCAGGTAGATGAAGATCGCCGGCACGCCGAACACCAGGTTGCGGTGGTTCCACAGCGAATGCTTCTTGCGTTCCTCCTTGGCGACGCGGCTGGTCGCCGATCCCATCGCGGGCAGCGGGAATCGGGCGATCACGACCGCCAGCACGACCAGCACGCCTGCGACCAGCACATAGGGCAGGATCACCGACTGCGCGTCGGCCAGCCGCTCCGCCTGCGTGAGCACGCGATCCTGCGTCGTGCCGCCGACCGAGCGACCGAGGATCAGATAGCCGGCAAAGATCGGCGCGAGCGTGGTGCCGAGCGAATTGAACGCCTGCACCAGGTTCAGCCGCGACGATCCCGTCTCGGGCGGGCCGATGACGGTGACATAGGGATTGGCCGCGACCTGCAGCAGCGTGATGCCGCTGGCGATCACGAACAGCATGACCAACGTCACGCCATAGGACGGCAGGCTGGCCGCCAGCACCATGCCGAGCGACCCGGCTGCCATCACCAGCAGCCCGACGACCAGCGACTTTTGATACCCGATTCGCTCGATCAGCTTGGCCGAGGGGATCGACGCGACGAAATAGGCGATGAACCACACGCTCTCGATCAGCGTCGTCTGGGTATAGTTCAGGTCGAACACGCTGCGCAGATGCGGCAGCAGCGTGTTGTTGATGACGGTGATGAAGCCCCACATGAAGAACAGGCTGGCGAGCAGCGTCAGCGCGGGGGCGTAGCTGGCCCCGGCGGGAGCGGACGTGCTCCCCACGGAGCGCGCGGAAATCGGGGCCGGCATCTCAGGTCTTCTCCCTCTTGTGTCGGCATCGCGGGACGGTTTGTTCCGTCGCATCGCTTGCCCTAATGCATTTTGTCTGACTATATAGGCCAACGCACGGCGTCAACGGCGGTGAGGGGGGAGAAGGCGGGGATCGGTCCGGGATACCGGATCGCGGCCGCCGGACGCCCCGCCCTGCCCGAGATGCCTTGTGCCCACCCCCTGGTGAACCGGAACTTCGATGACCGACATGCCCCCCCTGCGCAGCCGTGCGTGGTTCGACAATCCCGACAATATCGACATGACGGCGTTGTATATCGAACGGTATCTGAACTTCGGTTTGAGCCAGGAGGAGCTGCAATCGGGCAAGCCGATCATCGGTATCGCCCAGACCGGCAGCGACCTGTCGCCCTGCAACCGCCACCACCTCGTGCTCGCCGAACGCCTGCGCGAAGGCATCCGCGAAGCGGGCGGCATCGTGCTGGAATTCCCGGTCCATCCGATCCAGGAAACCGGCAAGCGCCCGACCGCGGGGCTCGACCGCAACCTCGCCTATCTCGGGCTGGTCGAGGTGCTCTACGGCTATCCGCTCGACGGCGTGGTGCTGACCATCGGCTGTGACAAGACGACGCCGGCGATGCTGATGGGCGCCGCGACGGTGAACATCCCGGCCATCGCGCTGTCGGTCGGCCCGATGCTGAACGGCTGGCACAAGGGCGAGCGCACCGGGTCGGGCACGATCGTGTGGAAGGCGCGGCAGATGCTGGCCGCCGGAGAGATCGACAACAAGGAATTCATCCGCCTCGTCTCCTCCTCCGCGCCGTCCACCGGCTATTGCAACACGATGGGCACCGCGACGACGATGAACAGCCTTGCCGAGGCGCTCGGCATGCAGCTGCCCGGCTCCGCCGCGATCCCCGCCCCGTATCGCGACCGGCAGGAGATCGCGTACCGCACGGGTCTTCGCATCGTCGACATGGTGCGCGAGGACCTGAAGCCCTCCGACATCCTCACCCGGGACGCGTTCCACAACGCGATCAAGGTCAATTCGGCGATCGGCGGCTCGACCAACGCGCCGATCCACCTGGCGGCCATCGCCCGCCATATCGGCGTCGACCTGCCGATCGAGGACTGGCAGGAACAGGGCCACAAGGTCCCGCTGCTGGTGAACCTGCAACCCGCCGGCGAATATCTGGGCGAGGATTATTACCGCGCGGGCGGCGTGCCCGCCGTCGTCCGGGAACTGATGGGCGCCGGCCTGATCGCCGAAGACGCGCTGACCGTGAACGGCAAGTCGATCGGCGACAATTGCCGCGACGCCGTGATCGAGGATGAAAAGGTCATCCGCCCCTTCGGCCAGCCGCTCAAGGAAGAGGCCGGCTTCATCGTCCTCAAGGGCAATCTGTTCGACGCGGCGGTGATGAAGACCAGCGTCATCGGCCCCGAATTCCGCGAGCGGTATCTGTCCAACCCCAACGATCCCGAAGCGTTCGAAGGGCCGGCGGTCGTGTTCGACGGGCCGGAGGATTACCACCACCGCATCGACGATCCGGCGCTCGGCATCACCCCCGAAACGCTGATGTTCATGCGCGGCGCCGGGCCGATCGGCTATCCGGGCGCGGCCGAGGTCGTGAACATGCGCCCGCCGGCATATCTGATTACGGAGGGCGTGCACGCGCTCCCCTGCATCGGCGACGGTCGCCAGTCGGGCACGTCGGGCAGCCCATCCATCCTCAACGCCTCGCCCGAAGCGGCGGCGGGCGGCGGCCTCGCGCTGCTGCGCACCGGCGACCGCGTCCGCATCGACCTCGGCAAGGGCCGCGCCGACGTGCTGCTGTCCGACGAGGAACTGGCCGCACGCCGTCAGGAACTGGAAGCCGCCGGCGGCTATCAGTACCCGGCATCGCAGACCCCGTGGCAGGCGATCCAGCGTTCGGTCGTCGGCCAGATGTCGACCGGCGCGATCCTCGAAGGAACAGAGGCGTTCCAGCAGATCGCCCAGACCAGGGGCCTGCCGCGCGACAATCACTAAGCGCAGCCCCCCCCCCGGCCGTTCATGCTGAGTAGCGACTGAGCGAAGTCGAAGGCTCGTATCGAAGCACCTGCGACGGTCCTTCGATACGCCGCTTCGACTTCGCTCAGCGGCTACTCAGGACGAACGGCAGGGTAACACCGTCACCCCACCCACCCCGTTCGGTTCGAGCAGCTTCGAGCTTGTCGAGAAGCGTCCGTCGAGAACTTGCTCGCTTGGGGCAACGCCTTCTCGACTTCGGTTCTCGACAGGCTCGAACCTGCGCTCGAAGCAAACGGAGGGGCCAGGGGGAATAGGTCAAGCGGCGGACACCCCCCGTCTTGCCAACGCAACACTCCCCCGCCACACTCCCCCCAAACAACGGGGGACACACATGAAACCGAACTGGCTGCTGCTGGCGAGCCTCCTCGCCCCCCTGCCCGCACTGGCGCAGGACGCCGCCACCCCGCCCGCCATCGCTCCCTCGGCGCAAGGCGACGTCTCGGTCACCATCTACAATGGCGACGTTGCGCTGATCCAGGACGTCCGAGCGTTGCCGCTGAACACCGGCACGGTGCGACAGGATTTTCCCGACGTCAGCGCACAGATCCGCCCCGAAACCGTCTCGCTCGCCGTGCCCGACGCGCGGATCGTCGAACAGAATTTCGACTTCGACCTGCTCTCCCCCTCCAGCCTGATGGAGAAGGCGGTCGGCGAAACCATCACCCTGCTGCGCACCAACCCCGCGACCGGCGCGGAAACCCGCGAACGCGCCAAGGTGCTGGCGGTGAACGGCGGCGTCGTCCTCCAGATCGGCGAGCGGATCGAGGTACTGCGCGACGACGGCCTGCCGGTCCGCGCGATCTTCGACAAGGTCCCGCCGTCGCTGCGCGCCCGCCCGACGCTGTCGGTGACGCTCGACAGCAGCCGCTCGGGCACCCGAGCGGCAACGCTCTCCTACCTCAGCCGGGGCCTCAGCTGGAAAGCCGATTATGTCGCGCTGCTCGACCGCAAGAGCGGCACGATCGACGTACAGGGCTGGGTGACGCTCACCAACAACACCGGCACCACCTTCACCAACGCGCGCACCCTGTTGGTCGCCGGAGAGGTCGGGTCGGAGGACGACGACAACGACTACCGCCCCCGCCGCCCGCGCCGCCCCCGGCCGGTGATGCAGCCCGGCACCGAAACCGCGAACCGCGAGCAGCTGGGCGATTTCTACCTCTATCCGCTGCCCGAACGCACGACGATCGCCGACAAACAGACCAAGCAGGTCAGCTTCCTCGACGTCAAGGGTGCGGCCGCGACCACCGGCTATCGCTTCGTCAACAACTGGCTCGGCACCACGGAGCAGCCGTCAAGCGCGCAGAGCATCGTGCGGTTCAGCAATGCGGCGAAGGGCGGCCTCGGGGACGCACTACCCGCCGGCACGATCCGCGTCTATATGCGCGACGCGCGCGGCCAGCCGCAATTCACCGGCGAAGCCGCGATCGACCATACGCCGCAAGGGTCGAAGATCGCGCTCGCCACCGGCGACGCCTTCGACGTGAAGGTGCGCGCCGTGGTCGAAAGCCGCACCCGCATCAACGCCAGCCGCTGGCAGACGAAGATGCGCTACACGCTCACCAACGCGACCCCCGCCGCCGTGAGCGTCGAACTGGCGCAGGCCGGGCTCGACTGGACCGACACCCGCATCACCGAACAGAGCCGCCCCAGCGAGCGCAGCGACGCCGGACAGGCGGTGTGGCAGGTGCCGGTCCCGGCCAACGGATCGGCCACCGTCACCGCGACCTTCGACACCCGCTTCTGATGCGCAGGCCGCGCCGGTTGCGACAGGCGAACGACCGCCCGCCCCGCCCATTGCCGTACCCCCGCGCAGGCGGGGATCCAGGGTTGGTTGACGCAGACGCCGGCTGGCTTGGCTCTGCCCCCCCACCTGCGCGGGGATACGCAATGGCAGGGCAGGCTAAGTGGCGCACCGCCCTGACCCTGTCCCTGCTAGCAACCGCCACCACGCCCCTCACGGCACGCGACACCCCACTCACCCGCACCCCGGCGAAGGCCCAGTCGGCGGACGCCGGTGCGGGATCGCAACCCTCACCCCACTGGACCCCGGCCTCCGCCGGGGTGCGGGTCGGCAGCGGCGCGGGCGCCCTCGGCGAAAACCGCCGCATCACCATCACCGACGCCCCGTCACCCACCACCATCACCTCCCCCGCCCCGGCCAGCATCGCCGTCACCCTCTACCGCGCGCCCTATCGCCCCGCGCGCCAGCCGGTCGATGTCCGCAACCCGCAAGGCTATGCGCTGGTCACCGAAACCCGTCGCATCACCCTGCCGCGCGGTCGCGCCGTGCTCCGATTCGAAGGGGTCGCGGGCGGCATCATCCCCGTCAGCGCGGTCGTCGACGGTCTGCCCGGCGGCACGGTCGAAAAGAACCGCGACGCCCGCCTCCTTTCGCCCGCCGCCTTGGTCGACGGCACGCTCGGCAACCGCGTGACGCTGCGCCGCACCGACCGCGCGAGCGGCGTGATGCGCGACGAGGAGGCGACGATCCTGTCCGGCCCGACCGGCGGCGTGGTCGTCCGCACGCCCAACGGCGTGGAGGCGCTCGGCTGCGCGGGCCTCGCCGACAGCCTGAAATATGCGCGCGTGCCCGCCGACCTCGCCGCCAAGCCGGTCCTGAGCGTCACCACCGACAGCCCGTCGCGCCGCACCGTTACCGTGCGCCTGTCCTATCTCGCCACCGGCTTCGACTGGTCGGCCAGCTATGTCGGCACGCTCAGGGGCGACCGACTCGACCTGTTCGCGTGGACCACGCTCGCCAACGGCAATGCGGAGGGGTTCGCCGATGCCGAGGTGCAGGTCGTTGCCGGGCGGCTGAACCGGCAATGGGTCGCCCCGCTCGAAGCGGCGGCGACCCGGCTGCAACTGCGCTGCTATCCGCTCGGCACGACGACCTCCGATCTACAGATGCGGACGTTCGAGGCGGCCGAAGAGATCATCGTGACCGGCGCGCGCATGGGCATCCCCCCACCGCCGCCGCCGCCGATGGTGGTCGAGACACCGGCACCGCCGGCACCGCCCGCCCCGGAAAATCTGGGCGACGTGAAGCTCTACCGCGTGCCCGGCCGCGCCACCGTCGCGACAAAGGGCCAGAAGCAGGTCGCGCTGCTGCGGCAGGACGGCGTCGCCTATAGCCGCGTCTATCGCCGCCGCGTGGCCGTAGCCCAGCCGATCGAGGCCGGCGCGGTCGACATCGTGCTGCGCGTCCGCAACGAAAAGGCCGACGGTCTCGGCATCCCGCTCCCCGCCGGCACCACCGCGCTCTACGCCGCGCATGGTGACACGTCGCTGCTGGTCGGCACCGGCACGATGACCGACCGGGCGGAAGGCGAAACGCTGCTGATCGGCGCCGGCACCAGCCGGCAGGTGCTCGTCACCCAGACCCCGCTCCCCAACCAGTCCGCCCGCCTGACCGTCACCAACACCCGCGCCGTGCCGGTCGATGTCGAACTGCCGATCGGCTATCCCGGCGGGAAGGTGGAAGCCGCCGGGCTGGAGCGGATCGACGGCATCATGACCTGGCGGGTGACGGTCGCCCCCGGTGACACCGCAACGCTCGACTATCGGTATTGAAGACTGCCTTTTCGTCACCCCGGGCTTGACCCGGGGTCCCGCTTCTTCTTCGGCGGTGCCGGTTAAAATCGGCACCCCACGACAAAGAAAACCGTTCAGTTCGAGCAGCTTCGAGCCAGTCGAGAAGCGTCCGTCGAGAACCCGGCCCCACCCTTTCCTACAACGGAACACGGTGCCAAACTCCACCCCGCTCCTTCTCATCGTCCCCGCCCCCTCATCGCCACCCCATACCGGCGACAAACACACAAAGCGTCAACTTCCAGCGCAAAGGTTACACCCAACCCTTTGAAATAAAACGAAACCACCCCCGACAAAAACCGAACGCACCGCAACCTTCGCCAACTTCCGCGCTACCCGGCGGCCATCGCCCCCATCGTCACATAATCCAGCTTCCCCGTGCCCAGCACCGGCAGCGCATCCACCATCCGCACGTCGCGCGGCAGCGCCAGTTCGGACACCCCGTTCGCCCGGCCCCACGCCGACAGCTCTCCCGCCGCCGCCCCGGCCTGCGTCGTGAACAGCACCAGCTGCTCGCCCTTCCTCGCATCCGGTCGGGTCACCACCGCATGTTCCGCCCCCGGCCAGACCTTCGCCGCATAGCCCTCGACCGCCGGCAACGACACCATCTCGCCGCCGATCTTGGCGAAGCGCTTGGCCCGCCCGCGGATCGTGACGAACCCCGCCTCGTCGATCGTCACGATGTCGCCGGTATCGTGCCAGCCCTCCTCCGGCGGCTGTACCACGCCCGGCGCCTCGACCTTCAGATACCCCGCCATCACGTTCGCCCCCCGGATCGCCAGCCTTGCGCCCTCCGCGATCCCCGGCACCGGCTCCAGCCGCGCCTCGATCCCCGGCAGCAGCCGCCCGACGCTCCCCGCCTTGAAGTGCATCGGCGTGTTGACCGCGATCACCGGCGCCGCCTCGGTCGCGCCATAGCCCTCCATGATGCGCAGCCCGAACTTCTCGGCATAGACCGCCCGCGTCTCCGGCCGCACCCGCTCCGCGCCCGCAAAGATGTAGCGCAGCGCATAGAAATCATAGCCATGCGCCATCCGCGCATAGCCCGACAGGAAGGTGTCGGTCCCGAACAGGATTGTCGCATTGGCATCATAGGCCAGCGCCGGCACGATCCGGTAATGCAGCGGGCTGGGATACAGCACCGTCTTCACCCCCGACAGCACCGGCAGCAACGTACCCCCGGTCAACCCGAAGCTGTGGAATACCGGCAGCGCGTTCAGTACCACGTCCGCCCGGTTGAAATCGATCCGCGACGACAGCTGCAGACAGTTGCTCAGCAGGTTGCGATGGGTCAGCACCACCCCCTTCGGCACCCCCTCCGACCCGCTGGTGAACAGGATGACGGCGGGCGCGTCCGCTGCCACCCGCTGCCGCCGGTGCAACCGCCCCGCCATCCGCGACCGGACCAGCGCCATGATCTTCGCCCCCGCGCCGATCGTCTCCCGGATATCCTCCAGATAGCGGACCTTGATCCCCTCCCCGGCCAGCCCGGCAACGACCTCGCCCAGCTTCGCTTGGCTGACGAATGCCCGCGCGGTGATGACCGTCCGGATCTGCGCCGAGGTGCACGCCGCCCGCAAATTGGCGAGGCCGGCGGTATAGTTCAGCATCGCCGGCACCCGTCCCGTCGCCTGCAACGCGAAGAAGGTGATGACCACCCCATTGACGTTGGGCAGCAACACCCCGACCGCCTCGCCCTTGGCCGTCCCGGCGGCCAGCGGCCGTGCCAGCGCCTGTGTCCCCGTTATCAGCCGGTCATAGGTCAGCGGCACGCGCTGCACATCCTCGACCACGCCCATGTCCGCGCCATGCAGGTGCCGCGCATCGATCAGCGCGTCGTACAGCGTGCGGTCGGTATCCGACGTCGCGAAGATCATCTCGCTCATCACGTCGTACAGCCGCCGCCCGGCAATCGCCCGCCGCTCGCGCGCGCTCATCCCCTCGGGCAGCTGGAACCGGCACGGCGGCAGCACCGTCAACTCGATCTTCGGGAACCAGTGCAGCCGCGCCTTCCCCTTCAGGCGCGAGAAGCGGCTATATTGCGCCCCGTCGATCCTGACCGGCACGATCGGCGCATCGGCGCGGTCGGCGACCATGCCGGGGCCGTCGAAAATCTTCATCAACGCGCCGGTGACGGTGATCCGCCCCTCGGGGAAGATCACCAAAGTCCGCCCCTCGCGCACCGCCTTCACCATCGCCTTGGCCGACATCGGGTTGGTCGGATCGACCGGGAATGCGTCGAACAGTTTCAGCAGCGGCTGCATCCACCACGCCTGCGCGAACCGGCTGTGGATCGCGAAGGTCGGCTTGCCCGGCAGGAACGCCGCCAGCAGCAGCCCGTCGAGGAACGACACATGGTTGACCACCACCACCGCCCGCTCGCCCGGCGCCGGCATGTTCTCGACCCCCGCCACCTCCACGCGATAGGCGATGCGCAGCAGCATCCGCACGACGGACTTGAACACCGTCTCCGGCAACAGCCAGCACGAGATCAGCGCGATCGACAGCGTGGCGAACCCCAGCGCCCCGAAGATGCCCGGCACGCTGCTCCCGCCCGCCAGCATCGCCGTCACCACCGCGACCATCAGCACGGTGACGATCGCGTTGATGACATTGTTCGCCGCGATGATCTGCGAGCGCTTCTCCGGCGCACTCCACGTCTGGAGGATGGCGTAGAGCGGCACCACGAACACCCCGCCCGACAGCGCGATGCCGGCCAGATCGACCAGCAGATGCCAGCTGCCCGGCGTCGCCACGAACGCGGCGATGTCCGCCCCCGGCGTCTCCACTACGAACCGCCCGCTGGTCAGCCACAGGTCGATCAGGAACACCGACAGCCCGATCGCCGCGACCGGCACGTAGCGCGCCGACACCTCGCCCTTCAGCAACCGGTTGACCAGCAGCGACCCCGCCGCGACCGACAGGCTGAACACCGCCAGGAACAGCGTCACCACCTCCGGTGCGGCGTTCAGCGTACCCGCGACCAGCGGCGCGAACTCCGACAGCACGACCGCGCCGACCGAAAAGAACCAGCTGATCCCCAGGATCGCCAGCCACACGCCCCGCCCGCCATGCGCCGCGCGCAGGATCGCCCAGGTGCTGCGAAACGGATTGAGGTCGATCCGCATATCGGGCGCCGCCGACGGCGCGCTCGGCACCGCCAGCGCGGCGAGGAATCCCAGCACCGCGAACCCGAACGCCGCGACACCCGCTTCCCATGGCGGAACGATCCCGCCGACCAGCTGCCCCGTCAGGATCGCGACGAACGTCCCCGCCTCGACTAGCCCTGTCCCGCCCATCAGCTCATGCGCGCGCAAATGCTGTGGTAGGATCGAATATTTGACCGGTCCGAAAATCGTCGAATGCACGCCCATCAGGAACAGGCAGGTCAGCAGTACGGGCACCGATTCGATCCAGAATCCGCCCAGCGCCAGCGCCATGATGGCGATCTCCGCGCCCTTCACCGCTCGGATCAGCCACGCCTTGTTCCACGCATCCGCCATCTGCCCGGCAAGGCCGGAGAACAGGAAATAGGGCAGGATGAACAGGCCGGTCGACACCGTCGCCAGCGTCGCCGCCTTCGCCGGATCGGCGCGGTACAGCGTGAAGTTGGCGAGGAACAGCAACGCGAACTTCAACAGATTGTCGTTCATCGCCGTCAGGAACTGCACGGTAAACAACGGTGCGTAACGACGCCGGGTCAGCAGCGAGAAATCGGGTGCGGACATGCCTTTACCCCAAACGGGTTCAACCTGGGTCCGCGACGCGGACATGCACGCATAGCCGCGCCTCGAACCGTCCGCGTCAAGCTATCATAAAAATAACAGTGTTCAATATCAGTTCGACCGGGTCGGATCGGTCAGCGGATCGGCCATCTCGCGCGGGGTGGACAGACGGCTGATCGGCAGCGATCCGGTCTGGCGCTCGATCATGCGGTGCACGCGTGGCGGACCGTCGCCCCGGTGCAGCGCCAGCAGCGCCTCGCTGTTCGCCCGGTCCGCCTCGGTCCGGCGCTGGTTGTGGCGGATATAGTCGAGCCAGGTCGACACATGATAGCGTTCGATCCACAGCTCGGGATCGTTCAGGTCGCGCAGCAACGCCCAGTGATGCGCCCCGTCGCGCCGCCGGATGCGCCGCCGTTCGTTCATCACGCTCAGGAAGGTCATCACATCCTCCTGCGCGATGCGATAGTCGATCGTGACCACCACCGGGCCGGAGCGCGCCTCCACCGGCACCTCGGTATCCGGCGTCTCCCAGCCGCGCGGGGCGAGATTGGCGGTCTCGATATCGCGCAACGGCAGCCTGAACCCGGCGACGACGCTCAGCATCTGCACCGCGGCCGCCGCCAGCAACGCCTCCTGCACGCCCGACCGTTCGGCGAGCGATCCGAACAGCCAGCTGCCGATGGTCATCCCGCCGAACGCCGACATCTGGTACAGCGCCAGTGCCCGCGCCACGACCCAGCGCGGCGCCGCCATCTGGACCGATACGTTGAAGGTGCTGAGCGCCGACACCCACCCCGCCCCGGCCAGCACCAGCGCGACCAGCGTCAGCGGCAACCACGGGCTGATCGCCACGATCGCCCCGCCGCTTGCCAGCACGGTGGCCGCGACCCGCACCAGCCGCTCCGGGCTCCAGCGCCGCCGCAACCGCACGCTGCCCAGCGCGCCCAGCACCGCACCCGCCCCGAACCCGCCGAGCAGCGCGCCATAGGTCAACGGCCCGCCGGTCACCAGATCGCGCGCGACCAGCGGCATCATCGCCGGCACCGCGCTGGCGGCGATGCCGAACAGGGCGGCGCGCATCAGCACCGTGCGCAGCGACGGCGACATGCGGACGTAGCGAACCCCCGCCGCCATCGCGAGGCCCAGCGTCTCGCGCGGCAGCAGGCGCGGCGCATAGTCCGGCTTCCACCGCGCCAGCACCGCGATCAGCCCGATATAGCTGAGCGCATTGGTCAGGAACGCCGCTGCCGCCCCCGCCGCCGCGACGATCGCCCCGCCTAACGCCGGGCCCACGCTGCGCGCGATGTTGAAGCCCATCGAATTGAGAGCGACCGCGCTGGGCAGGACGCTGCGCGGCACCATGTCGCCGACCGATGCCTGCCACGCCGGCCCGTTGATCGCCGTGCCGCACCCGATCAGAAAGGTGAACGACAGCAGCAGCCATGGGGACAGCCACCCCAGCCACGCGCAGACTGCCAGGGCGACCGACACGGTCAGCATGAAGCTCTGCGCGGCCAGCATCACGCGCCGCCGGTCGAGATTGTCGGCGACCGCCCCGGCCCAGAGCGACAGCAGCATGATCGGCAGCGTGGTCGATGCCTGGACCAGCGCGATCATCTGCGGCGACGCGGCCAGCGACGTCATCATCCACGACGCGCCGACCGACTGGATCAGCCCGCCGAAGTTCGATGCCATCGACGCGATCCAGATGGCGCGAAAGATCGGGATCGACAACGGCGAGCTATGCGTCGCGGTCGCGGTCGTTACGGGTGAGGATGCCATGACGGGTGAATGCGCCGCGCGCCGCTTTGTGCCAAGCGACTTGCATCCTCGGCCGCCGCGACGGCAAGGGTTGGGCGATGCGCGATCCCTTCACCCTCGACACCAACGGCGCCACGCTGACGATCCGCGCCACGCCGAAGGCGTCGAAGACGGCGGTCACCGGCGTCGTGGCGCTGGAAGGCGACACGACCGCGCTCGGCCTGCGGGTGGCCGCCCCGCCGGTCGACGGCGCAGCGAATGACGAGGTGGTGCGCTTCGTCGCGAAGCAGCTGCGGGTCGGGCGAGGATCGGTGACTTTGGTTGCGGGGCAACCTAGCCGGGTGAAAAGGCTGCGGATCGTGGGGAATGTGGTGGCGTTGGAGGCCGCGTTGCGGGCACTCCTGTCTTAATCGTCATTCCCGCACCCTGATCGTCATTCCCGCGAAGGCGGGAATCCATACACGCAACGCTGCGGCTCCATCATGATCGTCAGCGGCAATGGGTGCCCGCCTCCGCGGGAACGACGGAGTGGGTGACGCACCGCCGCGCCCCCATCGTCATCCCGGCGGAGGCCGGGATCCATTGTGTCGGGCGGCATCGACAAAAACGCTACGTGGCACATCCATGGATTCCGGCCTACGCCGGAATGACGGAGCGTTTGCGGAGAGCGAACCCGCGACCCACCATGCCGGAACGACGGAGCGTGTGAGAGAACCGCCCCCCTCAAACAATCGCATGCGGCACGAACCGCGCCAGATCGCGCGTGATCGGCCCGTCATCCTCGCGCACCGACAGCGCGACCGCCTCGTCGCCGACGATCCACGATCCGACCACCGCATGATTGCCATCGAACACCGGCAACCGCGCCAGCGCCTGCACGACATGCCCCTCCTCGCCATAGCCGCCATCCGGCCCGCGCGCGGTGGTGCTGCCATCGACCAGTTCGATATCCCAGCCCTCGCGCGAAAAGATCGGCTTGCGCACATAGGCATCGCCAATCTCCGCCAGCGCCGCCGCATCATCGGCAAAGGCGGCGGGCAGCAGGTTCGGGTGCCCCTTATGCCGCTGCCACAACAGCGGCAAAATCCCCTTGTTCGACAGCAACGCCTTCCACGCAGGCTCCAAGAACAGCGTCTTCGTCGCCGCCAGTTGCTTGGCGTACGGCTCGCGCAGCATATCCTCCCACGGATACAGCTTGAACAGCGCCGCGATCAGCACGTCGTCGCCATCGACGAACGCGCCGTCGCCGTCGACGCCGATCCGGTCGATCGCGACGAACGCCGGGTCCAGCCCCGCCTGCCGCGCGACATCCTCCAGATAGCGGACCGTCTGGCGATCCTCGACATGATCGTCGACCGACGCGAAATGCACCGTGCTGCCGCGCGTGAACAGCGCGCCGAAGCGCTCGACCAGCGCATCGTGCAGCCGGTTATACTGGTCGGCGCCGGCCGGCAGCGTGCCGTCGGCGATGCGATCCTCCAGCCATTGCCACTGGAACAGCGCGGTTTCGAAGATGCTGGTCGGGGTGTCGGCGTTATATTCCAGCAGCTTGGCCGGACCGGAACCGTCAAACGCGAAATCGAACCGCCCGTAGAGCGACGGCGCATGTGCCTTCCATGACGCCGCCACCACGTCGCGCATATCGTCGGGAATGGCGAGGCGGTGCATCAGCGCGTCGCTGCCGACCACCTCGTCCACCAGATCGCGGCACAGCGCATGGAGTTCGGCGCTGGGGCCTTCGATCCCCTGCTCCACCTCGTCGAGCGAGAAGGCGTACCACGCCTCCTCCTCCCAATATTTCTGCCCGTCCTGATGGTGGAAGGTGAATCCCATCCGCTCGGCGGTCGCCCGCCAGTCGGGACGGGGGGCGACCGTGCGGCGTTCCATCAATCGCGCCCGATCGTCCCGCCGTCGCGCGTGCCGTCCGACAGGCGCGGCGCGGCGTCCTTGGGCTGCGACAGGCGCGCGAGGATGTCGTCGGCGCTGCTATGGCCGGGCAGCAGCCCCGCCGCCTGCAGCTTCGCATCGAGGTCGGCGCCGGTGCGCATGTCCTCCAGCTCGGCCTGCGCCTTGAACTTCTCCTCGCGGATCGCCTGGCGTTCCTTCAACCGCGCCAGGCTGTCCGCCGCCGACCCCAGCGACGCCGTCGCCCCGCCATAACTGCTGGCGACCGAGGCCTGCGCCTTCTGCACGCTCTCGTTCGCGCGGACGACGTCGACCTCGCGGCGCAGCGCGTCGATCTTGCTGTCGCCGGTCTTGATGATGCCGCGGATCTTGTCCTCGGCCGCGCGCATGTCGGCGATCTGCGGCGTCTTGGTCGACTGTTCCTGCTCGATCGTGGCGAGACGCTGGGCGACTTCGCGCGCCAGGTCCATGTCGCCGCGCGCCATCGCCGCGCGGGCCGACGATTCATACTTGTCGCGCTGCGACGTCAGCGCCTCCAGCTCCTTTTCCATCATCCGCCGCTTGGCGGTCAGCGTCGCCAGATCGTCGCGCGCCTTCGCCTGCAGCGATCCGGCGTCGCGGATCTGCTGGTCGAGGATCGTCAGCGCCTTGGCATCGACGATCGACTGGCCGGTTTCATGCGCGGTGCCGCGGACCAGCGCGACCAGATTCTTCCACATCGACATCGACTAAACTCCGTTACGCGGCAAATTCGGTGCGCAGCTCGGACGCCGCCTCGATCGCATTCTGCGCCAGCACGCGCAGTTCGATCAGCACGGTACGCAGCGACGATTCGACCGACAGCTCACCCACCAGTTCATAATATTCGCGTCCGCCGACTTCGGCGATGGCGAAATTCGACAGCGGCACCAGCTTCTGCGTCTTTAGCAGGAACCGGTTGAACGCGTGCTGGTCCGCCTGTTCGTCGACCGGCCACAACAGCGTCGACACGATGATCTGCTCACCCGCGACCGAGGCGAAGATGGCGAGGTCACCGAAATGATGCATGGTCAGTTTGAGCACCGGTTCGGCCTGCTCGATCCGCTCGACGCTCAGTTCGTCGGCAAACTCGGCGCCGCGCAGGGCCTCGGCAAGGCCACTGGTCGTCCAGCTACGGGGTGCTTCGTCCATTCATCCCTCCGAAACGCCGGCCCGGTGTGTTGGCCGCGCTTGACACCCCAAGCATAAGGCGCGACCAAAAAGCAAGGTGCGGGGGCAGTCGAGGAATGAAGCCATTCAGTCTGGGCGCTTATCTTCGCCGGCTCTATCTCGCGGCCAGCGAACTGCATCGCGGGGTGCTGCTCGCGCTGCTGGTGCTGCACATGACGATCTCGTGGGAGTTGCTGTCCTTCGCCGGCGAAACCGACCTGCTGCGCCCTTCGGCCTATCTCTACTGGTATGCGACGACCGCCTCGACGGTCGGTTACGGCGACCTGTCGCCGAAATCGGATGCCGGGCGGGTGGTCACCGCGCTGTTCGTCATGCCCGGCGCGATCGCTTTGTTCACCGTGTCGATCGCGCGTGCCTTTGCCGGGGTGTCGGCGCGCTGGCGTCGGCGGCGTCTGGGGTTGGGGGACTATAAGGCGATGCGTGGTCATATCGTCCTCGTCGGCTACGACCCCGACCGCACGCCCCGCATGATCGCGGAGATCGTCGCCGACGGGCAGGGTCACGAACTGGTGCTGGTCGCGACGCAGGAATTGGCGGTCGACGCCGCGACCCACCGCTTCGTGCGCGTCCCCTCGCTCACCGCCCCCGCCGACCTGCGCCGCGCCGGAGTCGCTACCGCCGAGCGGGTCATCGTCTACGGCCCGTCCGACCCGGACACGCTGGCGGCGACGCTGGCGGTCACCGCGCTCAACGAAACCGGTCATGTCGTCTGCTTCCTGCGCGATGCCGACACCGCCGGGCTGCTCGCCGCGCATTGCCCGCAGGTGGAGGTCGTGCTGACCCCGACCGTCGAACTGGTCGTAAAGGCACTGAGCGACCCCGGCTCCAGCCGCCTGATCGCCCAGCTCGCCAGCCATACCGACGATGGCGGCACGCTCTATGCCACCACCGCGCGCACCGCCGGCAGCTTCGACGAAGCCGCCCGCGATCTGCGCGCAAGGGGCGGAATTTTGGTCGCCAGCTGTGGCGCAGGACAGAATTCGCCGGTATTCGACCCCGACGGTCAGGTCGCGGCCGGCGACCGGCTGTTCTACATCGCGCGCACAAGGATCGCGGCATGATTTTCGGCAGCCTGTTCGGCGGCGCTCCCAAGGACGAAACCCCCGCCGTGGCGGTGGTCCGCAACATCACCATCGGGCGGCAGGTGCGGTTGGACGTGCTGGCCTGGCGGCGGCTGACCGGTGCGGCCTTCACCCTCGAGCGCGACACGCTGGAAATCACCGCGCAGGGGCTGATCCGGCTGGATGATGGCAGCCATGTCCATCGGTTCTACACCGATGACGAACTGATGTTGCAGGCGGTCAGCCAGCGCGCCGACGGGTCGGACGCCGACGACTTCACGCTGTTCCGCCCCTGGTCGTCGACCTATCCGACCGACTGGGCCGATACCGGCGCGTTCCGGGGCCGCCTGTCGCAGCCGGTGTGGGATGAACCCGGCCTCGCCCGCTTCGACCGTTTCTGGTACCCCGACGACGACCGCGTACAGCCGCCGGTCGAACTCTGGGAAGCGGTGTATGAGGAACGCACCGCCCGCCCGGTCCGCCATATCAAGCAGACCTGCATGCTCTATGCCCGCGAGGTCCCGCCCGAAGGACAGGAACTGCTGCTCGCGCTGGCGATGCAGCCCGAGGGCGGCGACCTGACGCACGAAATCATGGTCGGGCTGCCGCTGCTGCCTGCCGAATTCAACGCCTGAAGGGGAACGGGATGTTCGATATTGCCTATTTCATGAACGGGGCGGTGCATTTCATCGTCGCCTTCGGCCTTGCCTGCCTGTTCCTGACCGTCTTCAAATGGCTGTATCAGGTCTCGACCCCCTATGACGAACGCGCGCTGATCTCCGCGAACAACGTCGCGGCGGCGGTGGCGCTGGGCGGCGCGATCATCGGCTTTGCGCTCCCCCTCGCCTCGGCGCTCAGCGTCACGATCAGCGTCGTCGAATTCACCGCCTGGGCGCTGCTGGCGGGCGTGATCCAGATCGTCGCCGCCTTCATCATCCGCCGCGTGATCGTGCGCGACATGGCGGCGCGGATCGAAGGCGGCAACGTCGCCAGCGCGATCTACAGCGCGGCGACCTCGATCGGCGTCGGGCTGCTCAACGCCGCGTCGATGACCTATTGAAGGGCCTGTCCATGACCACCCTGCCCCCCCGCCGCAAACGCTCGGTCGCTGCCGGCCTGACCGCCGTCGGCGCGGTCGCGATGCTGTCGGGCTGCGACGACAATAACGAACAGGCCCGCTTCGGCCCCCCGACCGAGGTCGCGGCGTTCCAGACGGTGCAGCAATGCGTCGACAGCGGCCAGTTCGACCGCGACACCTGCGTCGCCGCCCAGCAAAAGGCGTTCAACGAGGACGGCAAGGCCGCGCCGCGCTTCGACAGCCAGCAATTGTGCGAGGAACAGTTCGGCGCCGCCCAGTGCCAGCGCCGCAGCGAAGGCGGACAGAGCTTCTTCACGCCGCTGCTCACCGGCTTCCTGATCGGGCAGCTCCTCAACAACAATTCGTCGCGCTACACCTATGGCGGCCTCTACCGCGACCGCCGCGACCGCGACGGCGGCTGGTACACCGGCTCGGGCGCCTATCTCAGCCCGAACAACGGCTATCGCTACAATGTCGGCAGCAAGGCGATCACGACCCCGGTCACGACCCAGCGCATCCAGACGCGCAGCTCGGTCGTCTCGCGCGGCGGCTTCGGCGGCCGGGTGAGCGCGCGCTCCAGCGGCGGCTGGGGTGGGGGTCGTTCGTTCGGGGGGTAGTACGTTTTCGGGGGCTGGTCCGACCTGACCGACCTGAACTCCGCCCCCCGACCACGCACGTCACCCAGCGCAGGCTGGGGCCTCTCGCGGCTCCTGTCCCGCGCGGTTACTGAAAGACCCCAGCCTTCGCTGGGGTGACGTGTACGGCCAGGTGACAGGTGTCGCCGCGAAAGTGCGCGCGATCAGGCTGAAATGCGAAGCCTTGATCGCGCGCTCCGCAAACGTCACGCGACGGCCTTACCGCAACCCCGCCATGATCGCCTCCGCCGCCGCCGACACATCGGCCCATGTCACTTCGAACCCGGCGGCATCGCCATAATAGGGATCGGCCACCGCCTGCCCTGTCCGCCCCGGCACCGCATCCATCAGCAGGCCGATCCGCGCGGTCGCATCCCTCGGCGCGCGCCGCCGCAGCTCCGCCAGATTATCGCCGTCGAGCGCGAGGATATCGGTGAACCGCCGATAATCCGCCGCCGTCACCTGCCGCGCGCGATAGCCCGAAATATCGATGCCATGCGCCCGCGCGACCGCCTGCGACCGCGGATCGGGCGGGTTCCCGACATGCCACGCCCCGGTCCCGGCGGAATCGACGGTGATCGCCACCCCCGCCCGCGCCGCCGCATCGCGCAGCGCCGCCTCGGCAAGTGGCGAGCGGCAGATATTGCCGAGGCAGACGAGCAGGAAAGAGCGGTTGGGTGGTTTCGGCATAGTCCTCTCCATACCCGTTCGGTTCGAGCAGCTTCGAGCTTGTCGAGAAGCGTCCGTCGAGAACTCGGTCGCTTGGGGCACCCCCTTCTCGACTTCGGTTCTCGACAAGCTCGAACCTGCGCTCGAAGCAAACGGGTGAACCAAGTGTGACGAAACCCTTGGCATCCCCCGCCCCCTTCCGCCAATAGTATCCCAAACAGGGGAGACGCCGATGGCAACCGCAACCACACCGATCGCACCGACCACCGCGCGCGAACGGATCGGCTGGGCCGCCGTGGCGATCGTCGGCGCCATCGCGCTCGGCTGGATCGCGCTGATGCGCGGCGAACCGGTCAACGCGCTGTGGATCGTGGTCGCAGCACTCTGCGTCTACGCCATCGCCTATCGCTTCTACGGCCTGTTCATCGCGTCGCGCGTGCTGCGCGTCGATCCCTCCCGCCCGACCCCGGCGGTGCGCCGCGACGACGGGCTCGATTATGTCCCGACCCATAAGGGCGTGCTGTTCGGCCACCATTTCGCCGCCATCGCCGGCGCCGGCCCGCTGGTCGGCCCGGTGCTCGCCGCGCAGATGGGCTACCTCCCCGGCACGCTCTGGCTGCTCGCCGGGGTCGTGTTCGCAGGCGCCGTGCAGGATTTCCTGATCCTCTATTTCTCCACCCGCCGCGACGCGCGGTCGCTGGGCGACATGATCCGCAGCGAAATGGGGCTGATCCCCGGCACCATCGCGCTGGTCGGCGTGCTGATGATCATGATCATCCTGCTGGCGGTGCTGGCGCTGGTGGTGGTCAAGGCGCTGACCGGCAGTCCCTGGGGCACCTTCACCGTCTTCGCGACCATCCCGATCGCGGTGCTGATGGGCCTCTATGGCCGCTTCCTGCGGCCCGGCAAGATCGCCGAAATGTCGGTGATCGGCTTCGTCCTGCTGATGGCGGCGATCGTCGGCGGCGAGCCGGTGGCGCATTCGCCGGTCTTCGCGCCGATGTTCACCTATTCCGGCCCGGCGCTGGCGCTGATCCTGATGGCATACGGCTTCGTCGCCTCGGTAGCACCCGTCTGGCTGCTGCTGGCCCCGCGCGATTATCTCTCGACCTTCCTCAAGATCGGGGTGATCGCCGGCCTCGCGCTCGGCATCCTCTATGTCCGCCCCGACCTGGAGATGCCCGCTGTCACCCGCTTCATCGACGGCACCGGCCCGGCCTTTTCGGGCAAGCTGTTCCCGTTCCTGTTCATCACCATCGCCTGCGGCGCCGTCTCCGGCTTCCACGCGCTGATCGCCAGCGGCACCACGCCCAAGATGGTGGCGAGCGAGGCCGACCTGCGCTTCATCGGCTATGGCGCGATGCTGACCGAAAGCTTCGTCGCGATCATGGCGCTGATCGCCGCCTGCGTGCTCGATCCGGCCGTCTACTTCGCGATGAACGCCCCGCCCGCGCTGATCGGCACCACCGCGCAATCGGCAGCCAGCGCCATCGCCAACTGGGGCTTCGTCGTCACCCCCGACATGCTCGACCAGCTCGCCCGCGACGTCGGCGAGAGCAGCATCCTGTCGCGCGCCGGCGGTGCCCCCACTCTCGCGGTCGGCATGGCCCACATCCTGAGCCAAGTGATCGGCGGACAGGCGATGATGGCCTTCTGGTATCACTTCGCCATCCTGTTCGAGGCGCTGTTCATCCTGACCACCGTCGATGCCGGCACCCGCGTCGCCCGCTTCATGATCCAGGACCTGCTCGGCAGCTTCATTCCGGCAATGAAGGAGACGCAGAAGCTCGGCCCCAACCTGATCGGCACCGCGCTCGCCGTCGCCGCTTGGGGCTATTTCCTCTACAGCGGCGTCACTGATCCGCTGGGCGGGATCAACACGCTGTGGCCGCTGTTCGGCATCTCGAACCAGATGCTCGCCGCCATCGCGCTGATCCTGTCGACCGTCCTCCTCTTCAAGATGAAGCGCGACCGCTATGCCTGGGTGACGATGGTCCCGACCGCATGGCTGCTGATCTGCACGCTGACGGCGGGGTGGCAGAAGCTGTTCGACGCCAATCCCAAGATCGGCTTCCTCGCCCATGCCAACGTCTTTTCCGAAGCGCTGGCGCGTGGCGATATCCTCGCCCCCGCCAAATCGGCGGCGGAGATGCAGCGGATCATCCTCAACGACCGCATCGACGCCGCGCTGTGCGTGCTGTTCATCGTCGTGGTGCTGTCGATCCTCGCCTATGGCATCGGCGCGATCCGCAAGGCGAAGGCCGTCCCCACCCCCACCACGCAGGAGGTCGGCGATGCGCTTCCTGCATAAGCTGGCGGAGGGGGCGCGGCTGATGGTCGGCGTCCCCGATTACGACCGCTACGTCGCGCATCGCACGGCGCACCACCCCGGCGAACCGATCATGACGCTCAAGGAATTCCACCGCGACCGGGTGGCAAGGCGCTACGGCACCGGCCCCGGCGCCCCGCCAAGATGTTGCTGATCGCGAACCTCTACCCACCGTCACCCCGGACTTGATCCGGGGTCCCGCTTCTTCTGCGGCCGTGGTTGAGAAGCGGGACCCCGGGTCAGGCCCGGGGTGACGAAGTTTGCGATGCTCGGACCCGCATCGGCACCTTGCCTAAACCCCAGACACAACCGTACCCCCGCGCAGGCGGGGGTCCAGAGCCAGGCAAACGACGATCGCGTATGCCGCCCTGGACCCCCGCCTGCGCGGGGGTACATCTTGCCAAACGGTCGTACCTAATCCCGGATATTCCGCCGAAACGTCTCTGGCAAAAACAGCACCCCCAGCACCAGCGTCACCACCGCCAGCACCACCGGATACCACAGCCCGTAATAGATATCGCCGGTCGCCGCGACCATCGCGAAGGCGGTCGTCGGCAGGAACCCGCCGAACCAGCCATTGCCGATATGATAGGGCAGCGACATCGACGTATAGCGGATGCGGCTGGGGAACAGTTCGACCAGCAGCGCCGCGATCGGGCCGTACACCATGGTCACCAGGATCACCATGAACCACAGGATCAGCACCACCAGCGGCTTGTTGATCGCCGCCGGATCGGCCTTCGCCGGATAGCCCGCTGCGCTGAGCGCCGACGCGACCTCGCCCTGATAGGCGGTGATCGCCGCCGCCCGCGCCGGTCCGCTCACCTTCGCCGGATCGGGCGCCACCAGCACGCGGTCGCCGACTGCGACGCTCGCGATCGTCCCCGCCGGTGCCTCGACATTGGTGTAGCTGATGCCGTTCTTCGCCAGATAGGATTTGGCGATGTCGCAGCTCTTCGCATCGAACTTGTTGCGCCCGATCGGATCGAACTGGACCGAACAATCCGCGTCATGCGCGGTGACGCGAACCGGCGACGCGACCTGCGCCGCCGCCAGCGCCGGATTGGCGGCATCGGTCAGCGCGCCGAACAGCGGGAAATAGGTGAGTGCCGCAATCGCACAGCCACCCATGATGATCCATTTCCGCCCGATCCTGTCCGACAACCAGCCGAAGAACACGAAGAACGGCGTCCCCAGCGCCAGCGCGATGGCCAGCAGCACGTTCACCGTCGCGCCATCGACCTTCATCATCTTTTCGAGGAAGAACAGGACGTAGAACTGGCCTGTATACCACACCACCGCCTGCCCCATCGCCGCGCCGAACAGCGCGATCAGCACGACCTTCAAATTCGGCCAGCGCAGGAACGCCTCGGTCAGCGGCGCCTTCGACGTCTTGCCCTCTTCCTTCATCTTTAGGAACACGGGGCTTTCCGACAATTGCAGCCGGATCCACATCGATACGCCCAGCAGCAGGATCGACACGAGGAACGGCAGCCGCCACCCGAACCCGCCGAACGTCTCTTCGCCCAGCGCGGTGCGGAACCCGATCACGACCAGCAGCGCCGCGAACAGCCCCATCGTCGCCGTCGTCTGGATGAAGCTGGTGTACAGCCCCCGCTTCCCATCGGGCGCATGTTCCGCGACATAGGTCGCCGCCCCGCCATATTCCCCGCCCAGCGCCAGCCCCTGCAGGATACGCAGCAATACCAGTATCACCGGTGCGGCCACCCCGATGCTGGCATAGCTCGGCAACAGGCCCACCGCGAAGGTCGACAGGCCCATGATCCCCATCGTGACGAGGAACGTGTTCTTGCGCCCGACCAGATCGCCGATCCGCCCGAACACCAGCGCCCCGAACGGCCTGACCGCAAACCCGGCGGCAAATGCGCCCAGCGCCAGGATGAACCCGGTCGTCTCGTTCACGCCCGAAAAGAACTGCTTCGAAATATACGTCGCCAGCAACCCGTACAGGTAGAAGTCGTACCATTCGAACACGGTGCCGAGCGACGACGCCGCGATCACCAGCTTCTCGTTCTGGCCCTTGTGGGGCACGGCTACAGCCTCTGCCATGGCGGCATCCTCTCGTCTTGTCCGGTGCAGTCTGTCGCCACACCTCGTGCCGCGCCAGTGTCATCTGCACGCGCCATGGCGGCCAGTACGACCTTGGTAGTAGGGGCCGACCGCTTGACGCGCGTACCCGCGACCGCACATCAGGCGCACAGGAGAGAAACATGACCCAGACGATCCACGCGGCCCCGCACGACGCCGTCGCCCAGGTGGACAAGGCCGAATATGACGCGCGCTACGCCGCATCGGTCGCGGACCCGGAATCCTATTGGCGCGAGGGCGGCCGCTGCATCGACTGGTCGCGGCCCTATACCGAGGTGAAGGACACCTCGTTCGACGAGGCCGATTTCCGCATCCGCTGGTTCGCCGATGGCCAGACCAACGTGTCGGTCAACTGCCTCGACCGCCATCTCGAGACGCGCGGTGACCAGACCGCGATCATCTGGGAAGGCGACGAACCGGGCGAGACGCGCAAGGTCACCTATCGCGAACTCCACAGCCAAGTGTGCTGCTTCGCCAACGTGCTGAAATCGAAGGGCGTGAAGAAGGGCGACCGCGTCACCCTCTATCTGCCGATGGTGCCCGAAGCCGCCGCCGCGATGCTCGCCTGCACCCGCATCGGCGCGATCCATTCGATCGTGTTCGGCGGCTTTTCGCCCGACAGCCTCGCCAACCGCCTCGTCGATTGCGACAGCCGGCTGGTCATCACCGCCGACGAAGGCTGTCGCGGCGGCAAGCGCATCCCGCTGAAAGCCAATGTCGACAAGGCGCTCGACCACGCCCCCGGCGTCGACACCGTCATCGTCATCCGCCGCAGCGGTGCCGACGTGCCGATGGTCGAGGGCCGCGATTTCTGGCTCCACGACCTCCTCGCCGACGCCTCGCCCGACTGCCCGGCCGAGCCGATGGACGCCGAGGACCCGCTGTTCATCCTCTATACCAGCGGATCGACCGGCAAGCCCAAGGGCGTTCTCCACACGACCGGCGGCTATCTGGTGTGGGCACACACCACCTTCCGCGACGTGTTCGACTATCGCGACGGCGAGGTGTTCTGGTGCACCGCCGATATCGGCTGGGTCACCGGGCATAGCTATGTCGTCTACGGCCCGCTGTCGAACGGCGCGACGACGGTCATGTTCGACGGCGTGCCCAACTATCCCGACCATGGCCGGTTCTGGGAAACGATCGACCGGCTGGGCGTCAACATCTTCTACACCGCCCCCACCGCCATCCGCGCGCTGATGCGCGAGGGCGACAGCTGGGTCACGAAATCGAGCCGGAAATCGCTGCGCATCCTCGGCTCGGTCGGCGAACCGATCAACCCGGAGGCATGGGACTGGTATCACCGCGTCGTCGGCGACCGGCGCTGCCCGATCGTCGATACCTGGTGGCAGACCGAAACCGGCGGCATCCTGATCTCGCCGCTCCCCTATGCCACCGACCTGAAGCCCGGCAGCGCGACGAAGCCGCTGCCCGGCGTGCAACCGATGATCGTCGATGCCGAGGGCAAGGAGCTGGAGGGCGCGACCGAGGGCAATCTGTGCATCACCGACAGCTGGCCCGGCCAGATGCGGACGGTGTGGGGCGACCACGACCGCTTCTTCCAGACCTATTTCACCACCTATCCCGGCAAATACTTCACCGGCGACGGCGTGCGCCGCGATGCCGATGGCTATTACTGGATCACCGGCCGCGTCGATGACGTCATCAACGTCAGCGGCCACCGCATGGGCACCGCCGAGGTCGAAAGCGCGCTCGTCGCCCACCCGAAAGTTGCCGAAGCCGCGGTCGTCGGCATGCCGCACGACATCAAGGGCCAGGGCATCTATGCCTATGTGACCCTGAACGCGGGCGACGAACCGACCGACGACCTGCGCGCCGAACTGCGGCAATGGGTCCGCAAGGAAATCGGCCCGGTCGCCACCCCGGACGCCCTCCAGTTCGCGCCCGGCCTGCCCAAGACCCGCTCGGGCAAGATCATGCGCCGCATCCTCCGCAAGATCGCCGAGAACGACACGTCCAATTTGGGCGACACTTCGACGCTCGCCGATCCGTCGGTGGTCGACACGCTGGTCGCCGAGCGTATCCGGCCGGCGTGATGCCCACTCTCGTCACCCCGGCCTTGAGCCGGGGTCCCGCTTCTTCTTCTGCCGTCGGTAAAAAGCGGTACCCCGGGTCAAGCCCGGGGTGACGCTGGAGAACGCGCGATGACCACCATCCTCGTCGCCGACGACCACCCGCTGTTCCGTCAGGCCCTGACCCTCGCCGTCCTGCAAGTCCGCCCCGACGCGCATATCGTCGAAGCCGGCTCGCTCGACCGCGCGGTCCAGGCCATTCGCGACGCCGACAAGCTCGCGCTGATCCTGCTCGACCTGAACATGCCCGGCGCGGTCGGCTATAGCGGCGTGGCCCTGCTCCATGCCGAAGCCCCCGACGTCCCCATCCTCGTCGTCTCCGGCGCCGATCGCGCCGCCGCCTTCGCCCAGGTTGCCCGGTTCGGCGCGGTCGGGTTCGTCGGCAAGGATGCGGCACTGGAATCGATCGAGGCCGCCATCGCCGCCGCGCTCGCCGGCGACCGCATGGCCCCCGACACCGCACCCGAAGACGACATGGCCGCCCGCGTCGCCGCACTCACTCCGATGCAGCTTCGCGTCCTGCTCGGCGTCCTCGCCGGCCGCCTGAACAAGCAGATCGCCCACGACCTCGGCATCGCCGAGACGACCGTGAAGGTCCACATGACCGCCGTGCTGCGCAAGCTCGACGTCGGCAACCGCACGCAAGCCGCCGTCGCCGCCCGCGCGCTCGGACTGGAAGTCACGGGCTAGGCCCTATTCCCCGTCACCCCGGGCTCGACCCGGGGTCCCGCTTCTTCTTCCCCGCCCACACAGGAAACCCTGTCCTACAAGCCACCAACCTGCCAGTATCGAACCCGCTCTTTCCCATCGTCGGCTTCGCTACCCCACCGCGCCCCATCCGGCCCCGCGACGAACACGTCACGAGTGTGAACTTAGTGACCTTTGGCGATTTTCCGCGGGTTTCGGGGACTGGTGGCAGACAACAACACGCACCTTTAAACAACTGGCGCCAGAACGAAGGCTGGGGCATCAACCGCCTCCTTCCCCGCGTTCGCAAACATGCGGTTAGTGTGAACTTAGTGAACTTTGGCTTGGTGGCACGGCCCCGACACGGGCAAAGCCCGTGCCGTCGGACGGCGCTCCCCGCGCCGCCGGCCGGCCGCGCCTCGGGTGGCTTGCAGTAGCTGCGCTACTGCTCGCCCGGCGCGGCTACCCACGCGTCGAACACCTCCCCCGCCAACGGCTTCAGCAACACCGTCACGCCCACCGCCTCAGCCGCCTCCGCCAGCGTCCGGCTCGCATCCGCCGTCACCAGCGCCGCGCGCAGCGCCGGCCTGACCGCGCGCAGCATCCCGATCAGCGCCAGCCCATCGACCTCGCCGCCCAGATCATGGTCGACGAACGCCACCTCCTCGCACACCCCGGCCAGCGCCTCCTCGACCGTCGCTGCCACCCGCACCCGGTGCCCCCGGCTGACCGCCAGCGCCGCCATCGCGCGCCGGACCCCGGCATCGTCATCGACGATCAGACACGACAGCGGCCCGACGTCGCGCACCGCCACCCGCGCCGGCACCGCCGTCGCCACGCCCTCGACCATCGGCAGCGTCACCGCAAAGCGGCTCCCCCGCCCGACCCGGCTGTTCAGGTCGACCTCCGCCCCCAGCAACGCCGCCGTCCGCGCGACGATGGCAAGGCCCAGCCCCAGCCCGGCATCCTCGGCCGTCGCCAGCCGCTCGAACTCGCGAAACACCCGCGCCCGGTCGGCCTCGGCAATGCCGGGTCCGCTGTCGACCACCTCGATCCGCGCCACGCCACCCCGCCGACGCACCCCGATCATCACCCCGCCCCGCGCGGTATAGCGCACGGCATTGCCCAGCAGATTCTGGACGATCGAGCGCAGCAGCACCCGGTCGGTTTCGACCACCGCATCCCCCGGCCCGATCCGCAGCACCAGCCCCTTTGCCCGCGCCTGATCGGCGAAACTGTCGACCAGCTCGACCAGCAGGCCCCGGACCCCGAAGCGCGTCGGCACCGGCACGATCCCCCCGGCATCCAGCTTCGATATGTCGAGCAGCGCCCGCAGCAACTGGTCCGCCGCCGCGATCGACTGGTCGATCCGCTCGGCCAGCGGCTTCGCCCGATCGTCCGCCCCCCGCGCCAGCGCGGCCGTGAACAGCCGTGCCGCGTGGAGTGGCTGCAACAGGTCGTGGCTGGCGGCGGCCAGGAACCGGGTCTTGTCCGCCGTCGCCCGCGCCAGCGCGGCATTGGCGTCGGACAGCGCGCGGGTCCGCTCCTCGACCCGCCGCTCCAGCTCGGCCCGCGCCGTCTCCACCGCACGCAATGCCTGCGCCTCGGCGGTGATGTCCGAAAAGCACATGACATAGCCGCCGCCCGGCATCGGCCCGCCCACGGTCTTCAGCACCCGCCCGTCGCTGCGCACCCGTTCGAAACTGTGCCGCGTCCCCCGCCGCATATGCGCCAGCCGCCGCGCGACATGGTCGTCGACCTCTCCGGGGCCGCAATCACCGCGCAGCGCATTGAACGCGATCGCATCGGCCACCGGCGCGCCGACCCGGATCATGCCGGGCGGGAACCCGAACAGGTCGAGATAGCGCTGGTTCCACGCGACCAGGTTCAGCTCCGCATCGACCACGCTGACCCCCGGATCGATATGCTCCAGTGTGGCGGCGAGTAGCCCCTTGGAAAATTGCAGGCTCTGCCCGCTCTCGTCCAGCATCCGCGCGACATCGTCCGCGCCCAGTCCCTCGCCCGACAGTGCGGACGCCACCAGCCGCCGTGCGGACGACACCCCGACCACCTGCGCCACCAGCCGTTCGGCCCGGCGCGCGGCGCGGGCATCGACATGGCTGCCCTCGCCCAGCTCCGCCCTCGCCCGCTCCTCGCCGACGAAGCGCGCGACCAGCTGGGTCAGCTCGGACAGGTCGCGCACCGGCGGCACCCGGTCGTCGCGGACGAAGGGCAGGCGCGGCGCGCGCGACAGGGCGACGGCGGCGTGGACGATCAGGTTCGCCGCCAGCGTCACCACCGCCGCCGCTGCGACCGCCCCCATCCCCGCCATCGCCGGGATCGGCAGCGGCGCTCCGCTCAGCGTCGGCACGAACAGCAGCAGCGTCCATCCGGCAAGGCCCGTCGCCAGCCCCGCCTTGGCCGCCAAGGGATCGCGCCCACCCCCGGCCACCGCCAGCAGCAGCGCGGGCGCGAACTGCGCCATCGCCGCAAAGGCGACCAGCCCGATCGTCGCCAGCCCGCGCGTCATCGGGATCAGCAGTGCGCTCATCAACGCCACGCCGATGATCCCGACGATCACGGCGCGGCGCACCCACAGCAGCGTCCGCCCGACATGCGCCGCTGCGGCCATGCGCGGGTGGCGCAGCAACAGCGGCGCGATCAGGTCGTTCGACACCATCGTCGCCAGCGCGACCGTCTCCATCACCACCATCGCCGTCGCCGCTGAAAAGCCGCCGACGAACCCCAGCAGCGCGATCGCCGGCGCTCCGGCGGCCAGCGGCATGGCGATCACCAGCAGGTCGGGCCGCGTCGCGCCGCCCTGCACCAGCGCGCCCCAAGTGATCGGCACGACCAGCAACGCGGTCAGCACCAGATAGGCGACGAACGGCCAGCGCGCCCGCGCCGGGTCGTGGCGGTCGTGCGCGGCGATCACCGTCACATGGAACTGGCGCGGCAGGCACAGCATCGCCGCCATCGCCAGCAACGTCGCAATGGCGAAGTCTCCGGCCGCCGGTGGCCGGGCAAAGCCGCTGCCCAGCCGCGCCATCCCCGCCGCCCGCTCCGCCGGTGCCGCCTCCACGACCAGCCACAACGCGAACAGCGCGACGGCGGCAAAGGCCGCGAGCTTGATGAGCGACTCCACCGCGACCGCCGCCAGCAGCCCGCCATCGGCCCGCTCCTTGGCATCGCCGCGCGTCCCGAAGCCGATGGCAAAGGCGGCCAGCACGATCGCGGTCACGATCATCGGCCGCGTCGTGTCGCCCAGGTTGGCCAGGGCGCCATAGCTGGTCGCGACCGACCGCAGCTGCAACGCGACATAGGGCACGGTCCCGGTCAGCGCGATCAGCGTCACCAAAGCCGCTACCCCTCGGCTGCGCGAAAACCGCCCGCCGATAAAGTCGGCGATCGACGTCGCCCCATCGGCCTGCACCGCCCCCACCAGCCGTACCAGCAACCGCCGTCCGAAGACGAACAGCAGGACCGGCCCCAGATAGATCGGCAGATAGGTCCACCCCTCGGCCACCGCGCTGCCGACCGCGCCATTGAACGTCCAGCTGCTGCAATAGACCGCCAGCCCCAGCGTATAGACCGCCCGCCGCCGCCCCGGCGCGATCCCCCGCCGCCGCACGACCCACGCCACCGCGAACAGCAGCGCGGCATAGCCGATCGCGACGACGAACAGCAGCAACCCGTTCATGGCCCTCCAAGGCAGCGATCGACCTTCAGCTCTTTCTCCGTCACCCCGGGCTTGACCCGGGGTCCCGCTTTCCTCGCCACCGTGGGGAAGAAGCGGGACCCCGGATCAAGTCCGGGGTGACGAAAAAGTAGGACCGTCCTACGCCGGGCGGCTGGGCGATGTCAGTGGAAATCGCGCGACTTCGGCACCAGCCGCACGTCGCGCGGGTGGCGCGACGCGACCGGGCGCACCACCTCGTCCCCCCGCGACGACGGCACCGGCGGCGGCGCCTCGCCCAGTGTGTCGAGCAGGTCGCTGCGGTCCCACACCCGCGCGCCCATCAGGTGCACGATCCCCTCGCGGCTGCGCTGCACCTCGCCCTCGACCAGCATCAGCCGCGCGCCCATCACCTCGCGCCGATACGCCTCAAACAATCGCGCCCACAGCACGACATTGGTGATGCCGCCCTCGTCCTCCAGCGTGACGAAGATCGCATTGCCCTTGCCCGGCCGCTGCCGCACGAGGACGAGGCCGGCGGCGGTGACCCGCGCGCCTGCCTTCGCCGCCATGATCCCGGCGCAACTCGTCACCCCCATCCGGTCGAGCCGCCCGCGCAGGAACTGCATCGGATGCCCCTGCAGCGACAGCCGCAGCGTCTGGTAATCGGTCACGACATGCTCGACCGCCGGCATCGCGGGCAATGTCATGTCCGGCTCCGCGCCCAGTTCGGCGGCTTTGGCATGGGCGAACAGCGGCAGCTCGGCATCCGGGGTTCGCCGCACCTCCCACAACGCCTCACGCCGGTCGAACCCGATCGATCGGAAGGCATCGGCATCGGCCAGCAGCCTGAGCGCCCGCTGCGGCAATCGCGCCCGCCGCGCCAGTTCCTCGACGCTGGCAAAGGGCCGCCCGGCGGCGATCGCCTCGGCCCAATGCTGACGGAACCCGTCCATCTGCCGAAACCCCAGCCTGAGCGCGAGGGGTATCCCCTCCTCCGTCACCCCGGGCTTGACCCGGGGTCCCGCTTCTTCAGCGACGTCGACAAGAAAGCGGGACCCTGGATCAAACGCAGGGTGACGATCACAGGCTAATCCTTCCAGCTTGTTATCCCAGTCGCTGACATTCACATCGATGCCCAGCACCGCGACCCCATGATCGCGCGCATCGCGGACGATCTGCGCCGGGGCGTAAAACCCCATCGGCTGCGAATTGAGCAGCGCACACGCAAACACCGCCGGGTGATGGCATTTGATCCACGACGACACATAGACCAGCCGCGCGAAGGACAGCGCATGGCTCTCGGGAAAGCCGTAGCTGCCGAACCCCTCGATCTGGCGGAAGCAGCGTTCGGCGAAGTCGGGTTCATAGCCGCGCGCGGTCATGCCATCGATCAGCTTCCGCCGGAAATTCTCGATCGTTCCCGGATTGCGAAAGGTCGCCATCGCCCGGCGCAGTTCGTTCGCCTCGTTCGGACTGAAGTCGGCGGCGACGATGGCGAGCTTCATCACCTGTTCCTGGAACAGCGGCACGCCGAAGGTCCGCCCGAGCAGGGTGCGCAGTTCGTCCGGATCATGTGGCGGCTTGGGCGACGGATAGGTGATCGCCTCCTGCCCAGATCGCCGCCGCAGATAGGGGTGCACCATATCCCCCTCGATCGGCCCCGGCCGCACGATCGCCACCTGCACCGACAGGTCGTAGAGCGAGGTGGGCTTCAGCCGCGGCAGCATGTTCATCTGCGCCCGGCTCTCGACCTGGAACACGCCGATGCTGTCGCCCTTGTGCAGCATGTCGTACACCGCCGCGTCGTCCGCCTTCAGGTCGACGGTCAGGTCATGCTCGCCCAGCCCGTGGTGCCGGAGCAGGTCGAACGCCTTGCGGATGCAGGTGAGCATGCCGAGCGCCAGCACATCGACCTTCATCAACCCCAGTGCGTCGATATCGTCCTTGTCCCATTCGATGAAGGTCCTCCCCTCCATCGCGCCGTTATGGATCGGCACCATCTCGTCCAGCCGCCCCTGCGTCAGCACGAACCCGCCGACATGCTGCGACAGATGGCGGGGAAATTCGAGGATCTGGTCGACCAGCCAGCGAAGCTGCGCGATCTCGGGATTGTCGATGTCGAACCCCGCGCTGGTATAGCGCCGCGCCTCCATCTGCCCGGCAAAGCTGCCCCACACGGTACTGCCCAGCCGCTGCGTTACGTCGCGGGTCAGGCCCAGCACCTTGCCGACCTCGCCCACCGCGCTCCTTGGCCGATAATGGATGACGGTCGCGGCGATCCCGGCCCGCTCGCGGCCATAGCGGCGGTAGATATACTGGATCACCTCCTCGCGCCGTTCATGTTCGAAATCGACATCGATATCGGGCGGCTCGCCGCGCTGTTCGGACACGAAGCGCGAGAACAGCAGATCATGCTCGTTCGGATCGACCGAGGTCACGCCGAGCAGGAAGCACACAATCGAATTGGCCGCCGACCCGCGCCCCTGGCACAATATCGGCGGATCGCAGGTCCGCGCGAACCGGACCAGATCATGGACCGTCAGGAAATAATGCGCATATTTCTGGCTGCGGATCAGCGCGAACTCTTCATCCAGCCGCTTGCGCACCCCGACCGGCAGGTCCGGCCCATAGCGCTCCTCCGCGGCGGTCATCGTCAGATGTTCCAGCCAGTCCTGTGCCTCCCACCCTGCCGGTACCGGCTCATGCGGATATTCGTACTTCAGGTCGGTCAGGCGAAACTCGATCCGCCTCAACAGCCTCACGCTTTCCTCGACCGCTTCGGGGCAATCGCGGAACAGCCGCGCCATCTCTTCGGGCGCCTTCAAGTGCCGCTCGGCATTCGCCGCCAGCTTGCGCCCGGCAGCGGCAAGGGTCGTGCCCTCGCGGATACAGGTCAGCACATCGTGCAGCGGCCGCTGCTCATGCGTCGCATAGAGCGCGTCGTTGGTCGCGAGCAACGGGACGCCGATCCTGCCGGCCAGCGCGATCCGCCCCGCCAGCCGCCGCCGATCGCGCCCGCCGCGCGGCATCGCGACCGCCAGCCATACCCGCCCCGGACAGGCATCGCGAAGCCGCGTCAGCAACGCTGCATCCGGCGCGGTGACGATCAGCAGCAACCCTTCCTGCCATGTCAGCAGGTCGCTCAATTCGAGGTGGCACTCCCCCTTCTTCGCCTTGAGATTGCCGCCGCTCAGCAACCGCGTCAGCCGCCCCCATGCCGCGCGGTCGGTTGGATAGGCGACGATGTCCGGCGTCCCGTCGGCGAACACCAGCCGCGCACCGACGACGAGGTCGAAGTCGTTGGGCGGCAATCCCTGCTCGACCAGCCCCTCATTCGCCTTCTTGAGCGACAGAAACGCCTGCACCACCCCCGCCACGGTGTTGCGGTCGGCAATCCCGATCCCGGCCATTTTCAGCTCGTTCGCCTGGCCGACCATGTCGCACGGCGGCGACGCCCCGCGCAGGAACGAGAAGTGCGTCGCGGCGATCAGTTCGGCAAAGGCCATCTCACGGACGGGCCTCGCCCGCCCCACCCGTCATCCCGGTGGAGGCCGGGATCCAAGGTTCCGCAATCGCCGAAGCCATTGAGTCTGCGGCACGGTGGATCCCGGCCTGCGCCGGGATGACGATTTGGCGAACGCCCAACCTTGACCCGCCCACCCCGAACGTCATTCCAGCGCAAGCTGGAATCTCCTGCGACAAGGATGCAGCGCCAGCCACAAGGAGACCCCAGCCCGCGCTGGGGTGACGATTGGGGCGGAGGATGCCGGATGTCGCGCGGCTCACGCGAACACCCCATGCACATACCATAGCGGATCGGGCGTCTCGCGATCGTACAGCCCGTGCCGGAAGATCCAGTAGCGCCGCCCGCGCACATCCTCGACCCGGTAATAGTCCCGCGTCCGCACCTTCGTCTGCCCCCTGCGCCACCACTGCGCCGCGATCCGTTCCGGCCCTTCGAAGCGGATCACGTCATGCAGCACCCGCCGCCAGCGAAAGCGGTGCGGCGGGCCGTCGGGGACTTCGGCCATCACCTCGATCCGCTGTGGCGGGTCAAACAGGTGGATCGGACGCAGCGGCGGCTCGCCCGCTTCGGGTGCGTCCCAGCCGGTCGGCACCGGCGCGTCGATCGCGTCGATGGTCAGCACCCCCTGTTCGGGCAGATGGCTGTCGCCCGGCGCGACCCGCGCGATCCGCCCGCGCCCCAGCCGGGTGCTGAGGCGATCGACCAGCGCCGCCATCGCCTCCTCGCTGACCGCTCCCCCTTCGAGCTGCAACTGTGTCGGCGCCAGCGGTTCGAGCGCCGGCACGCTCATGCGGATCATGTCGAAGCCGAACCCAGGATCGATCGGGTCGGCCAGCGCGTCGATCCGTTCGCGGAACAGCCGCAGGATCGAGGGCGGATCGCGCATCGGCAACCCGCTTTCGACTGCCAGATCGCGCAGCGCGCCATCGGCCCGGTACAGCCGCACCGCGAACCGCCGCCCGCCACGGTCGCGTGCGGTCAGCTCCGCCTCCGCCTCCGTCGCCAGCTCGCCGATCGTCGAAAGCACATCAGCGTCGCGTGCGATCGGTTCGGCGAAGCGCCGTTCGAAGAACAAGGCCGGCAGCGCCCGGCGCGGGCGCAACCGCTGGTCGGCATCGCCCAGCAAGCGCGCCAGTGCCGCCACCGTCTCTTCCCCGAAGCGCGCCGCGATCGGCGCGGTCGGGCGGCTGGCAAGGTCGCCGATGGTGCGCAGCCCCGCCCGGCGCAGCGCCACCGCAATCTCGTCGTCCAATCGCAGCGCCGCCACGCCCAGCCGCCGGATCGCAGCCGCCTCGCTTGCCGCCGGGGCACTCTGGAACCGGGCCAGCGCCTGCGCCGCATCGGGCGTATCGGCCAGTGCGTGGCGCAGCGTCCCGAACCGGGCGAGGCGCGACTCGACCTCCGCCACCAGCTCCGCCTCGCCGCCGAACAGATGCGCGCAGCCGGTAATGTCCAATGTCACCCCGTCGCCGCCGTCCAGCGCGACCAGCGGCGTGAACCGGTCGCAGGCATCGGCGATCCGTTCCAGCCAGCCATGATCGGCGAACGGATTGGCATCGACCACGACCAGATCAGGCAGTTGCGCCCGCGCATCGGCCAGCGCCATGCCGGGGGTGAGACCCTTGTCCAGCGCGTGGCGGTCGACCGATGCGATGCGCAAGGCCCCCCGCACCGTTTCGACACAGACGAACGGCGCATCATCCGGCACGACGCAGGGGTATTGGCGCAGCAAGCGGTCGCTCGGCAGGAACGGCCACCACAGCGCCAGATGGCGCCGACCGCTGGGTCGGGCTGGTGAAGACGGCTTGCTCACGGTTCCACTCCACTTGCCAGCGGCCATCGGCACTCCGGCCGCGCAGACGCAATAATTCGAGGTCGAAGGTCGGATGGCCCGGCGCATTGGCGGGCAGGGGTTGCGACGCGCAGGACCGCACCGCCCAGCGGGTATCGGCGGCACTCGCCACCGGAGTCGCGGCGATGCGCAGCAGCAGCGCCGTCACCCCGCTTTCCTCCGCCGCCAGCGCGAGGCGGCGGCTGGCGGTCAGGTCGAGTGCCTTCGGATCGCGGTGCAGTTCGATCACCGCCACCCCGACCCCGGCACAGCGCACGACATCGGCCGCCGCGCGCAGCACCGACAGCGCATCGGGCAGGAACCCCAGCAGCAGCCGCGCGGGATCGACGCCGATCTCGACCAGTCCCGGCGCATGGAGATGCCCGCCCCCGCGCACCGCCGCCTCCTCGCGCAGCCAGACGATACCGCCGCCCAGCCGAATCGACAGCATGCCGACAAAGCCGGTCGCGCTACCGGCATCGCCCGCTTCTGCCGCGAAAATCTCGTGCAGCCGCCCGCGCGCGATGCCGCCATCCAGCGCGGCGTCGATGTCGCCATGCCCGGTCGCTACCCGCACCGCCTTGCCTATCGGCGCGCGCCGCTCCATGGCGGCGACTTGCCGCTTCAGCGCGGACAGGGTGGACGACTCTGCGTTCATGGTTTGTTCTTTATCCCCCAACCCTTATGGATTCGTCAATCCGGGTTGGGTGGGGTTCACCATGGGTACCAAGAAGTAAGATTGTTTTCACGCGAAGGCGCGGAGACGCGAAGGGGGTTGCGCGGCTTGGCGAGCCTGTGCCCCCGGCAGACGCTCTACGCAGAAACCATGGAATAGGGCCGCTGGCGCGGGAGAAGCAGCGCCAAGCGGAGCCCCTCCGCGTCTTCGCGCCTCCGCGTGAAACCCTCTTCCTATCGCAAACCAACTACCCGACCGGCAAAGGCTCCACATCGACCGACACCTGCATCGTCTGCGCCCCCGACCCCAGCACCACGCCGTCGATCGGGGCGATGTCGGCATAGTCGCGGCCGATCGCCATCACGACATGATCCTCCGCCATCCAGATGCCGTTGGTCGGATCGACGCCGACCCATCCCAGTTCGGGACCGGCCCACACCAGCACCCACGCATGCGTAGCGTCCGCGCCGACCAGCCGCTCCTGCCCCGGCGGCGGCAGGGTGCGCAGATAGCCCGAGCAATAGGCGGCGGGCAGCCCCGCGCCGCGCAGCCCCGACAGCATGATCTGCGCGAAATCCTGACACACTCCGCCGCGCTTGGCGAAGGCTTCGGCGGGCGGCGTGTCTACCAGGGTCGCGGTCGGATCGAAGGCAAAGTCGCGCTGGATGCGACGGGCGAGCGCGATCGCCGCGTCGAGGATGCCGCGATCGTCGGCCAGATCCTCGGCACACCACTCGGCAATTTCCGGCACGATCGGCACATGGGCGGAGGGGAACAAGTAGCTGACCGGGCTGGCCGGACCGGCATCGGCGACCTTTGCGACCATGGCGCGAATATCGGCCAGCGTCGGGTCGGTCGGCGACGGCACCGGGATCGGCCGCTCGACACACACCGTCGCGCGGCTTTCGATCGTCAGCGTGCGTTCGGGCCGTTCGACCACCAGCCGTGTGACATTGGCCAGCCCCGCCTGCGCCCGCGCCGGATGGGTATGACCGCCCGGTTCGACCAGCAGCGCATAGTCCTCCAGCGTCTGCCCCGACCACAGGATCGGGCGGAGCCTGAGGTTGCAGCGCGCGAACCCCGCCGCTTCCTCATAATCGAAGCGGGTGATGTGGCGGATGGCGTAGCGCATCATGCCAGCGTCAGCCCGGCTTCGCGCAGCGCCTGCGCCCCCTGCAGGAAATAGCGGGTGGCGATGGCGTCGGACAGCTTCTGCAACTGCTGGTTGATCTCCAGCACCCAGCCGCGATCGACCCGTTCGGCCGATGCCATGGCGATGCCCGCGGTCAGGCGCGCGGCGATACGCTGTTGCGGTTCGGCGATGCCGGCATCGTTCAGCACCGGCAGTTTCGCCAGATGGCCGACGATCGTCTCCACCTGAAACGCGATGCCGCGCGGATTGCCGGGGTCGAGCGCGATCAGGTCAATCACCGGCACCCGCGCAAAGCCCATCAGATAGCGCTGGCGATAGCTGATCTGGCTGTTGGCGAGGTCGAGCAGGGTCGACAGATCCTCGGCATTGGCGCGACGCAGGTCGACCGCCAGCAGCGTGCGCGTCACCGCCAGCGCCCGCTCGATCCGGCGACCAAGGTCATGGAAGCGCCACGCATCGGTCCGCCCCATATGTTCGGCCGACAGCCCGGCCAGCGCGGCATAGCGGCGCTGCAACGTGCCCGCGCGGTCGAGCAGCGTGCCGGTGGTCGGATGCGGCGCATCGAGCAGGCGCACCATGTCCGCCGACAGCCGGTCGCGCGACACGCCGCCGATGCCGGTCGCCATGCGGTTGATTGCGCGGACGCTGCCCCAGCCGTCGACCGCCTCCATCGCCTCGCGCCCGAAATCGACCAGGTCGCGGCGGCGATGGCTGGGCGGACGCTCCGCCGCGCCGGTATCGGCGATGATCGTCACCAGCCGCTCAACGGTTTCGGGCGCCAGCGCGGCGCCGGTGTCGGCGGAGATCGAATGGCCGAACAGCACGCGGATGACGCCCAGCAGCGCCTCGCCCCGCTCCAGATAGCGGCCGAGCCAGAACATGTTGTCGGCGACCCGGCTGGGCAGCGTGCCGGGATTGCGGCGCAGTTCCACGCTGTCGGTCGGTTGCAGCAGCGATACCGGCGCGACCGGATCGGGGCCATGGACGATAACGTCGGCGGACCATGATCCTTCACCCATCACGGCGGCCCGCGCGTCGGGCTGGTCGCCGATCCGCACGAAGCCGCCGGGCAGCACGACCCAGCGCCCGTCTCCCCCCCGCGCCGCGAACACGCGCAGCGAGAAGGGGCGCGGCAGCAGCCCCTCACCGCACGCGGTCGGCATGGTCGACAGTTCGGCGACCTCCTGCCCGACATAATCCTGCGGCCGCAGTGCCATCGCCGCCGCCAGCCGCTCCCGCGCCGCACCGTCCAGGGTAGCACCCAGCACCGCGCCATCAGGTAACCCCGCCACCGCCGGCCCCGCAAAGGCGGGGCCGATCAGCAGCTGGTCGAGCGACGACAGCACCTGCGCGCGTGCGTCCGGGTCGCCGCACCACCATGTCCCGATCGACGACAGCGACGGCGCCCGCCCCAGCAGCCGCTCGCCCAGCGCCGGCAGGAACGCCGCGAAGGCTGGCGATTCGAGCACGCCGACGCCCGGCGCATTGGCGATCACGACATTGCCCGCCGCCATCGCATCGACGAGGCCGGGCACGCCGATGGTCGAATTGGCATCGAACGCCAGCGGGTCGATCAGCCGCGGGTCGATCCGCCGCCACAGCGCGTCGATCCGCTTCAGGCCCGCGATGGTGCGGACATAGAGCTGGTCGTCGCGCACGGCGAGGTCGGCGCCCTCGACCAGCAGGAACCCCAGATAGCGCGCCAGATGCGCCTGTTCGGGATAGCTGGGGTTGAGCTTGCCCGACGTCAGCAGCCCGATGCGCGGCTCGGCCCGGCGGCAGGCGGCGGCGATCCCGGCGCGCATCGCGGCAAAGAAGGGTGCGTGCCGCTCGACATTCATCCGCGACGGCAATCCGCCCAGCGTCCGCCCCATCGCCAGCCGGTTTTCGAGCGCATAGCCCGCCCCGACCGGCACGCGCAGATGATCGGCCAGCACCCGCCAGCGCCCGTCCGGTCCGCGGCACAGATCGGCGGCGACGAAATGCAGCTGGTGCCCACCCGGTGGGGTCAGCCCGACCATCGGGTGCAGGAACAGCGGCGATCCCGTCACCAGCATCGCCGGCAGCACGCCTTCGGCCACCAGCCGCTGTTCGCCATGAATGTCGGCGATGACACCCTCGAACAGGTCGGCGCGCTCGGCCATCCCCTCGGCGATGCCGCGCCATTCCTCCGCGCCGATCAGCAGCGGGACGGGGGAGAGTGGCCAGCGGCGCTCCTCATTCTCGCCCGCAGCGCGGTAGGCGGTGCCGATATCGTCGGCATGGCGCTGCGCCCGCTCGCGCGCGCCGGACAGGCCGTTGCCGGGCAGCGCCGCCAGTTCCTCGAACGCCGCCTCCCATGCGGCACGGTCCAGCCTCTCGGCCGCGGCGAGCATGTCGCCCTGCGGCGCCAGCGCGCGATAGTCGTCCAGCCAGCGCGTACCCGTCGCGCCAGCCTCGACCCGTCCATTGATTGCGCGGCTGGCCATACTGCTTCCCGATCCCGTGCGATCCCAAGCACGCGCATCGCCGCGGCGCAACCGGTTTGCAGGAGTGGGTACGGATACAGCACGGATTTCCGGCCGCCCCGGCCCCGGCTACCGCACCCCGGAAGGCGGGGTCAGGTTATCCCCATCCCGTCACCCCGGACTTGTTCCGGGGTCCACCGGACCGCGAACGCTGTCGCAAGAAGCGTTAATCGCACAGATCGCCGCACCGTGGACCCCGGAACAAGTCCGGGGTGAGGTTTGAGGGCGCATGTCGATCCGCCCTAATTCCAAGAGGCCCGTTTCCAAATTCAGACCCGCCTTTGCAAGCCGACGACGAACAGTCGCCCGGTCAGGCCGCCGCGATACGCTGCTGCATCCGGTGCACTTCGTTGACCGGCCCCGCCCCGCCATCGACCCGGAAGCGCGCGACCTCGGTGGCCAGCACCTCGGCCTCCTGCGCCAGCACGCGGGCGGCGGCGGTCGCTTCCTCGACCATCGCCGCGTTGCGCTGGGTCACGTTATCCATTTCCGACACGGCGGTATTGACCTGTTGCAGCCCGATCGACTGCTGCGCGGCGGAGGTGGCGATGCCCGACACCAGCTCGCTGATCTCGCCGATCCGGCCGATGATCCGTTGCAGCGCCTGTCCGGTGGCGTTGACCAGATCGACCCCGGCCTCGACCTGATCGGACGATGCGGTGATCTTGACCTTCACGTCCTTGGCGGCATCGGCCGAGCGTTGCGCCAGCGCACGCACTTCGGACGCGACCACCGCGAAGCCCTTGCCGGCATCGCCTGCCCGCGCCGCCTCCACGCCGGCGTTCAGCGCCAGCAGGTTGGTCTGGAACGCGATGCCGTCGATGACGCTGATGATCTCGCTGATCTCCGCCGACGACCGCTGGATACCGCCCATCGCATCGACCGCCTGCTGCACGATCCGGCCCGATTCCTCGGCTTCGCTGCGCGCCTCGCCGACGATGCGGTCGGCACGCGACGCGCCATCGGCGGTCTGGCGCACCGTGCTGGTGATCTGGTCCATCGCCGCGGCGGTTTCCTCCAGGCTCGCCGCCTGCTGCTCGGTCCGCTGCGACAGGTCGTCGGAGGCGTGGCGGATATTGCCCGATCCGATGCGGATCTGCTCGCCCGAGCGGGTGACCATGCCCAGCGTCTCGCACATCTGCGCCCGCATCGCTTCGAAACTGTCGGCCAGTGCCTGATATTTGTTCGGGAGCCCGTCGAGCGATACCGTCAGGTCACCCTGCGCCATCCGCTCGAACGCGGCGCCGCACCGCTCGATCACCGCGCGGCGCCCCGCCTGTTCGGCGGTGAAATAGGCGGCGAGCGCGATGTCCATGTCGATCAGCGACGCCTTGACCAGCGCGGTCACCGCTCGCGCCCGTGCCCGCGCTCCGAACGGCAGCCCCAGCCGCCCGAGCACCAGCCGGGGCAGGACATGTTCCAGCATCCGGGCATAGCCGCTGATATACCAGGTTGGAGCCAGCCCGATCCGGGCATGCACCTGCCCGATATTGGTCGCGGCGGCGGCATAGTCGCGATCGATCGGACCGGAGAACAGCTTGCGCCAATGCTCCATCTGCTTGTCGCGGGCATGGTCCATCCGCGCCTGCGACGCGAACATCCCCCGCAGCGACGCGGTGCTGGCGATATGGCGGTACAACGCAGTCAGCGCCGCGGGCGCATGGCGTTCGATCGCGCGCTTGACCCGCGGAAACGCGCCATAGCTGCGGTCGTCATAGTCGAACGCCGCCAGCCGCTGTTCGAAATCGATATGGTCCTGTCCGCTCACAAACTTGGTCCTTTTCGTACCAAGAATGGTTACGGGACAAAGCGTTAAAGATGGGTAGCCTCGGGGTAACGAAGAAGCGTTGCAAGGTGCGGAACGCCTGAGCCCTACCCCGTCGGCACCGCAGCGCGACGCAACCGGTCGTTGATTGCCGCGCCCAGCCCCGCCTCCGGCACCGGCGCCACCGCGATCCGCTGGCGATCCGCGCTGTCCGCGACATGCAGCGCGTCGAACAGCCGTGCCGCCGCCTCCACCGGATCGCCCTTCGCCGACAGCGTATCGTCGCCCGCGACCGCACCGAACCCGATCAGCCATTCGCCGTCCTGGGCGCGGGTCGCGTTCAGCCGGACCGGCTTGGACGGGGCATAATGGCTCGCCAGCTGCCCGGGCGCCTCGATCCCTTCCCCCGCGCCGCCGATGTCGACGCCAAGCAACCCGGCGACCGCCTCGTGCGGGATCGGTCCGGGGCGCAGTTGCCGCACCTGTCCGTCGACACAGGCGATGATCGTCGATTCGATGCCCTGCGTCGTCGGCCCGGCATCGATCACCAGCGGGATGCGCCCGTCCAGGCTGCGCAGGACATGCTCGGCGCGCGTCGGGCTGATCGATCCGCTGGCATTGGCCGAGGGCGCGGCCAGCGGCCGGCCGGTCGCGCGCAAAAGCGCCTGCATCGCGTCATGCGCTGGCACCCGGATCGCGACGGTCGGCAGCCCCGCCGTCACCAGCGACGCGATCCCGCTCCCTGCGCGGATCGGCAGCACCAGCGTCAGCGGCCCCGGCCAATAGGCATCGGCAAGGCGAGCGGCGGCATCGTCGAACACCGCCAGCGCCTCGGCCGCCGCGCGATCCGGCACATGGACGATCAGCGGATTGAACCCCGGCCGCCCCTTGGCCGCATAGATGCCGGCGACCGCGCGCGAATCGGTCGCGTCGGCGGCGAGGCCATAGACCGTCTCGGTCGGCACCGCGACGCAGCCGCCGCCCGCGATCACCTTTGCCGCCGCCGCGATTCCCGCCGTGCCGTAGGGTAAGGAAACGGTCGTGATCGAAGCGTTTGAAGCGGTCATGGTTCGGTGCCTATACCGCCAAAAACCAATGATCGAGAGAGGGCAAATGGACCTGACCCCCGCCACCGCCGAACAGCGTTTCGTGCTGACCCACGCCGCCGGGATCGAAACCCTGGCCGAGGCAGAGCGCTTCGCCGATGCGACCCCCGATCTGCTCGACGCGATCCTGACCGGGATCGGCGATTTCGCCGCCGGCGAATGGCGGCCGCTGACACGCAAGGGCGACACGGTCGGCGCGCGCTGGACGCCCGAGGGCGTGGTGATGCCCGATGGCTATCCTGCCGCCTATCGCGCCTATGTCGAAGGGGGCTGGGGCACGATCGGATCGCCCGCCGAATATGGCGGACAGGCGCTGCCCTTCGCCGTGGCGACCGCGGTGCTCGAAACGCTCGGCACCGCCGATATGGGCTTTGCGCTGGCGCCGACGCTGACCGTCGGCGCGATCGAGGCGCTGACCCATCATGGCAGCGCCGAGCAGCAGGCACGCTATCTGCCGAAGCTCGCGACCGGCGAATGGACCGGCACGATGAACCTGACCGAGCCGCAGGCCGGATCGGACGTCGGCGCGCTGACGACGCGGGCCGAACCGGTTGGCGACGGCAACTGGCGGATCACGGGTACCAAGATCTACATCTCGTTCGGCGATCACGACATGGCCGACAATATCGTCCATCTCGTCCTCGCCCGCACCCCGGGCGCCCCGGCAGGGACTAAGGGGATCTCGCTGTTCCTGGTCCCCAAGTTCCGGCTGGATGCCGATGGCAATCCCGGCGCAACGAACGACATTCGCGTGGTGTCGATCGAACACAAGATGGGGCTGCATGCCTCCCCCACCTGTGTCCTGTCGTTCGGCGACAATGGCGACTGCATCGGCGAACTGATCGGGGCGGAGGGTGCCGGCATGCGCGCCATGTTCACGATGATGAACAATGCCCGGTTGAATGTCGGCCTTCAGGGCGTGCAGGTCGCGGAGGCCGCTACCCAGCGCGCCGTCGCCTATGCCCGCGAACGGGTGCAGTCGGCCCGTGCCTCGACCGGCGGCGCGCCGGTGGCGATCATCGACCATCCCGATGTCCGCCGGATGCTGCTGCGCATGACCGCGCAGACCATGGCGGCGCGTGCTTTGGTCTATTACGCCGCCGGACAGGTCGACCGCGCGACCCTGGGCGTCGAAGGTGCCAAGACCCGGCTCGACCTGGTCACGCCGCTGGCCAAGGCGCACGGCACCGACATTGGCTGTGAGGTCGCGAGCCTCGGCGTGCAGGTCCATGGCGGCATGGGCTATGTCGAGGAAACCGGCGCCGCCCAATATTATCGCGACGCGCGGATCACGCCGATCTACGAAGGCACCAACGGTATCCAGGCCGCCGATCTGGTCGGGCGCAAGCTGGTTGGCGACGGCGGCGCGGGCGTCGAGGCGCTGTTCACCGAGATGGAGGCGGAGGTCGGCCATGCCGCGCTGCGCGACCTGCTGAACGACACGCGCGCGGTCGCCCGCTGGATGCTGGAGGCCGATGTCGACGACCGTCTGGCCGGCAGCTATCCGTTCCTGACGATGCTGGCGACCTGCACCTGCGGCTGGCTGCTGGAGCGACAGGGCCGCGCGCTGGACCAGGTGGCCGACCCCGACTTCGTGGCGCGCAAGCGGGCGGCGGTTGCTTTCTATCTGGACCGGATCGTGCCGGAAGCACGCGGACTGGGCATGGCGGCGATGGCCGGCACCGGCGGGCTGTATTCGCTCAGCGCCGACCAGTTCGCCGCGGGGTAAAGGCGCAGGGCGGTTCGACCGTTCGCTACCATGCGATTCCTCGTCACCCCGGGCCTGACCCGGGGTCCCGCTTCTTCTGCAACCGTTGATAAGAAGCGGGACCCCGGATCAAGTCCGGGGTGACGGGACTGTCTGTTACCCCCAACGAAAAGGGCCGGTATCGCCCGCAAGCGATACCGGCCCCTTCAGTCCGACCTGCGTCGCCCGATCAGGCGGCGGGCGGTACGGCCTCTTCCTCTTCGGCACGGACGCGGCGACGGCGGCGCGGGCGTTCGGCCGCATCGTCGTTCGCCGACAGTGCCGGCGGCAGGCGGTCCGCCTCGATCGACGGAGCCGCTTCGGCGGCCGGTTCGGCAGCGGCAGCATCGACGCGGGTGCGGGTCGTGCGGCGGCGGACCGGCTTGGCCTCGGCCACCACTTCGGGGGCTGCTTCGGCCACGTCGTTCTGCTGCGTGCCGACTTCGCCCTCTACGCCGCGCAGTTCCGCACCGTCATTGGCGGGCGCGGTGGTCCGGCCGCCGTCACGACGCAGGCGCTCGCGCTGCGGACGGTCTTCCCGTTGCGGGCGGTCTTCGCGCGGGCCGCGATCGTCGCGCGACTGGCGTTCCTCGCGTGGCTGGCGTTCTTCGCGCGGGCCACGGTCGTCGCGATACTCACGCTGGGCGCGCGGCTGACGATCGTCGCGATTGCCGCGATCTTCGCGCTGGCCGCGATCGTCGCGATTCCCACGGTCGTCGCGCTGGCCGCGATCCTGGCCGCCGGTCTCGGCGCCATTGTCGCCGTCGCCGTCGAAATCATCCTCGTCGTTGCCGTCGAACTCGTCGCGGCTGCGGCGCTGTTCCTCGACCCGCGACCGCCCGGCTTCGAGCACGCGGAAATAATGATCGGCGAACTGAAGGTAATATTCGGTGTTCACCCGGTCGCCGGCGCGTTGCGCATCGGCGGCGAGGTTCTTGTACTTTTCCAGCAATTGCGCGGCGTTACCACGCGCACGGTTGTCGATGCGGTTGCCGTTGTCCCGCGGACCACCGCCGCCGCTTCCCGGCTGACGCTGGCCACCGCGACCGCGACGGCGGCCGGCCTGACGATTGTTCATCAAGGGTTGGTTGTCCTGTCCTTACCTGTCCGTCGATCTCGCGATCCCGGGTGCGAGCCACTTCGCGAAACGATGCACGGGCACCGTCCGCCTGCCATGACCACCGGACGACAGTGGTTGATGACGATGGAAGGAGCCACGCCCCGCGATCGACGCCGTGGTCGATGGTGCCTGCCCCGCTGCCGGTCTTAGCGGCTGCTGCGGGGTTCTCCAAGCGGAAAGATGGGGTCCGCGTATGACGGGATCAACCCGTAATTACGCAGCGCGGCCGATCGCCCAGATCGCGCACCAGCCGCGCGGGCAACCCGGCGGCGCGCACCAGCGCCATGACCGCGTCGCCCTGTTCGTACCCGATCTCGATCGCGGCGATGCCATCGGGTGCCAGCAGCCGGCGCAGTTCGGGGACGATCCGGCGGTAATCGTCGAGCCCGTCGCGCCCGGCGAAGAGCGCCGCCGCCGGTTCATGGCCAACGACCTCGCGCGGCAGTGGTTCGTCGGTGCCGATATAGGGCGGGTTGGCGAGGATCAAGTCGAAGCGGCCGTCGATGCCGGCGGTCCAGTCGCCCTGTCGCCACGCCACCCGCTGCGCCATTCCCAGCGCAGCGCCATTGCGCAGCGCATAGTCGAGCGCGACTTCCGAGGCGTCGACACCCAGTCCGGTCGCTTGGGGCCATTCGTCGAGTGCGGCGAGCAACAAGGTGCCGGGGCCCGTGCCCAAGTCGAGGATGCGCTGCGGGGCGCGGCCGGCGAAATGGTCGACCGCCGCCTCGATCAGCGTCTCGCTGTCGGCGCGGGGGACCAGCACGCCGGGGCCGACCAGCAGGTCGATCGTCCAGAAGGCGCGGCTGCCGGTGATATAGGCGACCGGTTCTTGGGTCAGGCGGCGTTCGACCAGCGCTGCGAAGGTGGCCGGAACCGGATCGTCGAGGCGGGCGAGCAGCATCGCCTCGCGCGTACAGCCTAGCGCATGGGCGGCGAGGAGTTCGGCATCGAGGCGGGGGGAGTCGGAGACGTCGGCGATGCGGGCCGTTGCCTGCGTCAGTGCGTGACGAAGCGTGGTCATGGGCGGACGCTAAAGAAAAGGTCGTTTTCACGCGAAGGCGCGGAGACGCGGAGGATCAGCGTTCGCCGATACCGATCGCGCAGCGATCCCGCGCTTCGCATACTGTCCGCAAGAGATGAAGTGCCTGACGGCACAGGACCTTGCCCGCAACGCAACTTCTCCGCGTCTCCGCGCCTTCGCGTGAAAACGACCTTCCTTTCTTCTTGTTTTACGCTCGTGCGCGCATCAGCCATCCAGCGTCGCCAGCCGCTCCGCTTCGTCCTGCGCGATCAGCGCGCCGATCAGTTCATCCATCTCGCCCTCAAGGATTTCGGGAAGGCGGTGGAGGGTGAGGTTGATGCGGTGGTCGGTCACCCGCCCCTGCGGGAAATTATAGGTGCGGATGCGCTCCGAGCGGTCGCCGGAGCCGACCATCGACCGGCGGGTGCCGGCACGCTCGTCGGCCAGCCGCTGGCGCTCGGCCTCGTACAGGCGGGTGCGCAGGACCTTCAGCGCCTTCGCCTTGTTCTTGTGCTGCGACTTCTCGTCCTGCTGGATGACGACCAGCCCGGTCGGCAAGTGGGTGATGCGTACCGCCGAATCGGTGGTGTTGACCGACTGGCCGCCCGGTCCCGACGAGCGGTACACGTCGATCCGCAGGTCCTTGTCGTCGATCTGCACGTCGACATCCTCGGCCTCGGGCAGGACGGCGACGGTGGCGGCGCTGGTGTGGATGCGACCGCCGCTTTCGGTCGCCGGCACGCGCTGTACGCGGTGGACGCCGCTTTCGAACTTCATCCGCGCGAACACGCCCGCGCCGGTGACGCTGGCGACGCCTTCCTGTGACCCGCCCGCATCCGACACCGAGGCGGAGATCAGCTCGACCCGCCAGCCGCGAGTGTCGGCATAGCGCTGATACATGCGGAACAGGTCGCCCGCGAACAGGGCGGCTTCGTCGCCACCGGTGCCGGCGCGGATTTCCAGCATCGCGGCGCGTTCGTCGGCCGCATCGCGCGGCAACAGAGCAAGTGCCAGCGCGCGTTCCGCCGCCTCCAGCTGGGCGCGGTTGGCGTGGAGTTCCTCCACCGCCATCGCACGCAGGTCGTCATCGGCGTCCTGCGTCATGAAGGTCAGGCTCTCGCTCTCGGCGCGCAGCCGCCGGACCTCGCCCGCCGCCGCCGCGACGGGTTCGAGCTCGGCATATTCCTTCGACACCGCGACGAAGCGGTCGCCCGGCAGGTCGCCGGTCGCCATCTGCGCCGCCAGTTCGTCGCGCCGCGCCTCGATCTGGGCGATGCGTTCGGGGGCGATGGTCATTCGTCGTCCGATACCTGCCAGAGGCCCTGACGCCACTCGCCGATCATTTCCTCCAGCACCGAATCACCCTCGACGTCACTATCGGCGATCCCGTCCGAATAGAGCGTAGCGGCGTGGAGGAACGCGTCGCGGTCTTCGCTGGCGAGGTCGACCTGCTTGCCGCTGGCGAGCAGCTTCGCCGTCACCGCCCCGTCGGCACCGACCAGCGCGACCATCGACGCGCCCTGCGCATCGGCCTTCGCCATGCGCCGCTTGAGGTTGCCGCGATAGGCCATGTCCGCGACGGCACCGGCGGCGCGCAGATCCTGCAACAAAGTCATCGCGGCGGCATCCGCCCCGCCCTCGCGCGGGATGACGCAGACGGCGGCGCGCGGCGCTTCGGGCTCCTCCAGCAGCATCGCCAGCCGCTCGATCCCCGCCGCCCAGCCGACGCCCGGCGTCGCCGGCCCGCCAAGGCTTTCGATCAGACCGTCATAGCGTCCACCGGCGAGCACCGTGCCCTGCGCGCCCAGTCGGTCGGTGACGAATTCGAACGCGGTGTGGCGGTAATAGTCGAGGCCGCGCACCAGCCGGTCATTGCGGGTCCATGCGACCCCCGCCGCGTCCAGCCCGGACGTGACCGCCGCAAAGAAATCGGCGGCTTCGGCGGTCAGGAACGAATCGATCCCAGGCGCCGAATCGGCGATCGGCCGGTCGCGCGGGTCCTTCGAATCGAGGATGCGCATCGGATTCTTGTCGAGCCGCTTGAGACTGTCTTCGGACAGCTCGCCGCGATGGCTGTCGAAATGCTCGACCAAGGCGGCGCGCCATGCGTCGCGCGTCGCGGCATCGCCCAGCGTGTTGAGCTGCAGCGTCACGCCATCGGCGATGCCCAGTTCCTTGAGCAGTTGGTCGGCCATCGCCAGCAGTTCGACATCGGCCATCGGCTCGGCCGCGCCGATCACCTCGGCGTCGATCTGGTGGAACTGGCGATAGCGGCCCTTTTGCGGGCGTTCGTAGCGGAAGACCGGGCCGTGCGTCGCGAGCTTCAAGGGCGCATATTGCTGCCAGCCCTCGGTCAGATATGCGCGGGCGATACCGGCGGTGAATTCGGGGCGCAGCGTCAGCGAATCGCCGCCGCGATCCTCGAACGAATACATTTCCTTCGACACGACGTCGGTCGTCTCGCCCAGCGATCGGGCGAAGACGGCGGTCGATTCGAACACCGGCACTTCGACGCGGCTGAAGCAGTAGAGACGGCGCACGCGCTCGAACGTCTCGGCGACATGGGTGAAGCGCCGTTCGAAGTCGCCGAAAATATCCTGGGTGCCGCGGACCGGGCGCGGGGTCGTGATCTTTGCCATTGTGCGCGCGATTTATGGCGTCCTGAAGGGGAACGCCAGCGCAGAACGCATGGCCGCACCAAAGTGTAGGCCAAGCTCAGGCCGGAACGCCGCCCAGTTCGCCGCTGGCCCGCGCCCGCTTGCCATAGACCGCCTCGAACAACGGGGTCGCCATGACGGTCGTGACGATCGCCATGAGCACCAGCATCGCGAACAGCGTCGGGCCGATGATCCCCTTTTGCAGGCCGATATTGATGATGATGAGCTCCATCAGCCCGCGCGAGTTCATCAGCGCGCCGATGCCGAGCGCGGTGCGGTTGTCCTCGCCGGCGATCCGTGCGGCGGCCCAGCAGGCACCGAACTTGGCGAGGATCGACACCGTCAATATGCCCAGCGCGATCAGCAGGAGGGGCAGCGAGCTCACCGTATCCATCCGCGTGTTCAGCCCCGAATAGGTGAAGAACATCGGCAGCAGCAGGACGACCGCCAGCGGCTCGACCTTTCGCTTCAGCTCCTCGACGAACAGCCCGCGGGGCATGAACACGCCGAGGATGAAGCCGCCGAAGATCGCATGGATGCCGATCGCGTCCATGAAGAAGGCGGACAGGCAGAACAGCATCAGCGTGATCGACAGCACGGTCATGCTCATCTCGCCCTTCGCCTCGACCGCGCGGCCAAGCGGGGCGAGCAACTGCTTGCCGAACAGGATCAGGAAGGCGGCGTAGAGCACCGCGCCACCGATCGCGACGATGGCGACGCCCGCGCCTGCACCGAAGGTCGCGAGCACGATCGCCAGCACGCACCACGACACCGCATCGTCGAACGCGCCGGCAGTCAGCGACAGCGTGCCGAGTGCCGTGTCGGCAAGGCCGCGTTCGTGAATGATCCGCGCGAGCATCGGAAAGGCGGTCAGCGCGATGCAGGCGCCCATGAACAGGGTCGCGCTGCCGGTCGAGATGCCTTCGGCGAACAGGCCCGGCACGGTGAGCAGCATCGGCGTGACCAGCACCGCCAGCAGGAACGGCATGGCGATGCCCGCCGCCGACACCATCGCCGCGCTCTTCGCCTTGGTCTGGAAATGGTCGAGCCGCAGCGTCAGGCCGACGAGGAACATGTAGAGGCCGACTCCCAGCTGCGCGCCCGCATAGAGCAGCCCACGCGTTTCCTTGGGGAAGATCGCCGCCTGGAGATCGGGGAAGAACAGGCCGAGCAGCGAGGGACCGAGGACCACGCCCGCGATCATCTCCCCCACCACCTGCGGCTGGTTCAGGAAGCGCTTGCCCGCCCAGCCGACCACGCGGCAGGCGAGCAGGATCACCGCCAATTGCAGGAAGAAGTGGATCGAGTAATCGGACGGCGCATAGCTCTTGGCCGCCTGTACCGCTGGCCCATGCGGGTTCAGCACATCGCCGAGCGCGGCCACCATTTCGTTCACCATCGCGCCCTCCCCCGGCACCTTATGGCCGGAGCAATAGGGTCATCCGCTGCAAAAGCAAGGCGTTGCAAGGGGGCGGTTGACCTGCCCCGCATTGCTGTGGCAGGGGCATCGCCCTGACACGCAAGCGCGTGGGCGGGTATAGCACAATGGTAGTGCAGCAGCCTTCCAAGCTGAATACACGGGTTCGATTCCCGTTACCCGCTCCAACCCCCTTATCGCGGTCCGAACAGGATCACGGCGCAGCCGGCGATGCACAAGGTGGCGCCGATCAGGTCGAACCGGTCGGGCACCAGCCCTTCGACCGCCCAGCCCCACAGCACCGCGCCCAGCACATAGACGCCGCCATAGGCCGCATAGGCGCGCCCCGCTCCGCCCGTGTCGCTCTGCGCCAACAGCCAGGCGAAGGCGATCAGTGCGGCGATGCCGGGGATCAGCCACCAGGGCGAGCGGTCGAGCCGCCACCATGCCCAGAAGGCGAAGCAGCCCGCGATCTCGCACAGGGCGGCAAGGACGAAGATCATGGGGGTCGGGATGACTGCCTCCCGCTGGGGCACCGCCGCGCCAGTGCGCGGGCGGTGGTGGACAGGGCTGGATTCGAACCAGCGTACGGGAAACCCGGGCAGATTTACAGTCTGCTGCCTTTAACCACTCGGCCACCTGTCCAGCCGCCACTCAAACGGGCCATGCCGCTCGAGCGAGGGCGCCCATTGCCGCTCCCGCGCGGCGCTGTCAACGCCTGCCTGCAACTTTGTTGCCGATTTGCGCCCATGCGCCCGTCGCGGCTATGACGCGGCGATCAGCTGTGCCGACCCCGGCCGCACTCCCTTGAACACACGAAAGACCGTCATGGCCCGCAAAGGACACCGCCCCAGCAAGGCATCGCCGCAACGCCCCCGCTTCTGGGGCCGGCACGCCGCCTTCGCCGCGCTCGACAATCCCGAGCGGGTGATCCGCAAGATCTGGTGCACGCGCGAAATGGGGTCGCAGCTGGTCCTGCCCGAAGGCGTGCCGGTGGTATTCGCCGAGGCCGCCGACCTCGCCCGCCTCGTCCCCTCCGACGCGCCGCACCAGGGGATCGTGGTCGAGGCCGATCCGTTGGAGGATATCTGGCTGGCCGACCTGATCGAACAGGGGCGCGACGACGACCGGCCGATCCTGCTGCTCGACCAGGTGACCGACCCGCATAATGTCGGCGCGATCCTGCGGTCGGCGGCGGCGTTCGACTGTCTGGGCGTGGTGACGCAGGACCGGCATGCGCCGCCCGAATCGGGTACGGTCGCGCGCTCGGCTTCCGGCGCGCTGGAGAGCGTGCCGTGGGTCCGGGTGGTCAATCTGTCGCGGGCGTTGGTCGAGCTGGGCGATGCCGGGTACTGGCGCGTCGGGCTGACCGGCCATACCGAGACGACGCTGGCACAGGCGCTGGGGCCGAAGCGGGTCGCTTTGGTGGTGGGGGCCGAGGGCGAGGGCATGCGGCAGAATACCGCGGCGCATTGCGACATCCTTGCCAAGCTGCCGATTTCGGACCGGATCGAGAGCTTGAACGTGTCGAATGCGGCGGCGATCGCGCTGTATGCGGTGGCGACGCACGAGGGATGAAGACGGAGCAGCAATAGCTGGTTCGCATCATCCCCGTGCCGGCCGGCGGGCTTTAGCCCGACCGAGAACGCCTCTCCGCATACGGGGCGCGGCATGGGCAAAGCCCATGCCGTCGGTCGGGGCGTTGCCCCGCCGGCCGTGCCGGCATTGATGCGAACCAGCTATCGCTGCTTCGTCTTCAATCCTCGGCCCCAATGGTGACCCTCATCCCTTCCAGCGCCTCACTCACTGGCAACTGGCACGACAGCCGCGAGGTCGCATCCCGATCCTCGACCGCATCGAGCAGGTCGTCCTCGTCCTCGCTCACCGGCGGCAGGCGGTCGAGATAGGCGGCGTCGACATGGACGTGGCAGGTCGCGCACGAACAGCAGCCGCCGCACAAAGCGAGGATGTCGTCGAAGCCGTTGATCTTGAGCACTTCCATGACGGACAGCCCGACCTCCGCGTCCACGGTTCGTTCTTTCCCGGCACGGTCGACGACGGTAATCGTTGGCATCGAATCTTCTCCTGTCCGCCGCCCCATGCCGGGGCGACCGGCGCTTTTCAAGGACCGGCCATGGGACTTTCCGCCGAACAGCTGCGCACCTCGCTGGATGCGCTGGCCGAGCGCGAGCCGGCGTTCGCGGCGGCGCTGGCCTATGCCGGCTATCCCGAACCGCGCATCCGCGAGCGGGGCTATGTGACGCTGCTGAGGACCATCGTCGGGCAGCAGGTCAGCTACAAGGCGGCGGATGCGGTGTGGAAGAAGCTGGAGGCGTTGCTGGGCGATGCCAGCGATCCCGCGCGAATCGCGACCAAGACCGACGAGGAACTGCGCGCCGCCGGGCTGTCGCGGCAGAAGAGCGGCTATGCCCGCAGTCTTGCCGACGAGGTGCTGAGCGGGCGACTCGACCTTGCCAACCTGCCCGACGATGACGAGGAAGCGATCGCGCAGCTGGTGCGGGTGAAGGGGATCGGGCGGTGGTCGGCCGAAATCTACCTGCTCTTCGCCGAGGGGCGGCTGGACGTCTGGCCGGCGGGCGACCTGGCGGTGCAGGTCGAGATCGGGCGCATCCTGGGCCTGCCCGAGCGGCCGAGCGAGAAGCAGATCCGCGAGCTGGCGGAGGGGTGGCGCCCGCACCGCAGCGCGGCGACGGTGTTCGCGTGGCACCATTATATGTTCGATCCGGAGACGAAGGCGGCGAAGAACAGCGCGATCTGACGCGCCGGGTGAGGCGCGTCCGGCCGGCGGCGCGAGAAGCGCCGTCCGACGAGCGTCGAGGTGCGGACTGCCCCGCAGTCCGCAGATCGTGCCGGGGGCACGATCGACCTCGACGCTGGCTTTGCCGGTGTCGCACCATTGAAAACAAACGGTTTTCCCAAATAAGTTCACTAAGTTCACACTAACCACGGTTTCGCGCAAAATTTGCAATTGCCGCGCAATAGCGGTCCACTTGTCAAAGAGCGGAGCGATATTGACAGGCCGACTCCCTGTAGGAAAGCGGGGGATTGGCGGGTGCGGACCGGCTGCGCCGATGACCTTCTGGATAGAAATTGGCCTCCGAAGACCGGGCCTCGTGCGGTTCGCGTCTCATGCTATCATGAGGAGATCCTGACCTGCGCCGGGACACCGTCCGGTTCGCTTGCGGTAGACCCGTTTCCATGGAGGAACGCCATGCGCCGAATGCTGCTTTCCGCGATACTGATCACCGCACCGCTGGCCGCTGCCGAACCGGTCAACCCACTGGAAGGCAGGTGGCAGGTTGACCTGAGCAACGATCCCACCAAACCCTATGTAAAGACGATGGAGCTGCACCTGGCGGCGGACGGGTCGGTCACCGGCCGTTTCTATGACAGCGACATCGAGGGCGGCCGGTGGAAGACCGATCGCGGGCGGACCTGCGTCAGTTTCCGGACCAGCGACGGCGTCGGGCCGTATCACAGCAGCGGCTGCCTGCGTGGCGGGATGGTCGAGGGGCAGACATGGGCCGAGCATCGCCGGTTCCTGTTCAACTGGAACGCGCGGCGGGAGTAGGTTCGCGGTTTCTCGCGTTACTGTCGCACCGGACTTGATCCGGGGTCCAGGTAGAAGAAGAAGCGGGACCCCGGATCAAGTCCGGGGTGACGTTGGGAGGGATGGCTGCCGCACCGCCCACCAGGCGGCATAGGGGGTGTTCTCGACCTTGTGCCGGTTATAGTCCGGCGCGCCGTCGGCCCACCAGACCGGGCCGCGTTCGCCAAGCGCGATCTTCGCCGCATCGACCGCCTTGCGGGCCGTCGCCACCGCTGCGTCGTCGCCGGCGCGCTTGGCCACGCCCACCGCGCGGCGGGCGTCCATCAGGGCGTGGACGAGGCGTTCGCGCTCGGTGTTGGACAGGTCGGGACGGGTGGCGCGCCACAGCACGCCGTCGACCACGATATAGCGGCCATCGGGCGTGCGTGGCGGCTGCGTCATGCCGGCTCGATCAGCCGCCGGGCCTGGGCGCGCGCCTCGTCGGTGATTTCGGCGCCCGAGAGCATCCGCGCGATTTCCTCGCGGCGTTCGTCGCTCGACAGCGGCCGGACGCCGGTGCGGGTGACGATGCCGTCGTGGCGCTTGGCGATCAGCAGGTGGCGGTCGCCGCGTGCCGCGACCTGCGGGCTGTGGGTGACGACCAGCAATTGCGTGGCGCGCGACAGGCGGTGGAGGCGGTCGCCGATCGCCGAGGCGACCGCGCCGCCGACGCCGCGATCGATCTCGTCGAAGATCATCGTCGCCGCCCCGCCCTCTTCGGCGAGCGCGACCTTCAGCGCCAAGATGAAGCGCGACAGTTCGCCGCCCGACGCGATCTTGGCGAGCGGCGCGAAGGGTGCGCCGGGGTTGGTCGAAATCTCGAACTCCACCCGGTCGCGGCCAGAGGACGACCATTGTCCGTCGTCCAGTTCGGCGACGACGGTGCGGAAGCGGGCGGCGTCGAGTTTCAGGGGGGCGAGTTCGCCGGCCACCGCCGCATCGAGGCGCGCCGCCGCGTCGAGGCGGGCGGCGTGGATGCGGTCGGCTTCCTTCTGATAGGCGGCGCGCGCCTTGGTGACCGCGGCCTCCAGCTTGCCGAGACCGGCTTCGCCCGATTCGAGCAGGGCGAGGCGGCCGACGAGCTCCTCGGCGAGGGTCGCGAGGTCGTCGGGCTGGACGCGGTGCTTACGCGCCATCGCCCGCAGCGCGAACAGGCGGGATTCGTCGTCCTCCAGCGCGCCGGCGTCGAAGGCGAGCGCATCGCTCGCTTCGCGCAGCGCGACCTCGGCCGCCTCCGCCTCGACCAGCGCGCGGTCGACGGCGGCGAGCGATTCGGTGAGCGCGGGATGCGCCTCGGCAATGCGTTCGAGGGCGCGGGCGGCCTGGCGCAGCGCGGACAGCGCGCCGTTGGGGCCGTCGAGCCGTTCCTCGACCTGGGTCAGGTCGCCCGCGACCTTTTCGGCGCGCTGCATCGAGCGGCGGCGTTCGGCGAGGGTTTCCTCCTCGCCCGGTTCGGGGCGGAGCGCGGTCAGTTCGGCGACGGCATGTTCGAGCCATTCGCGGTCGCGCTGTGCCACCTCGATCTCGGCCAGCGCCGCGCCCAGCGCCGCTTCGGCATCGCGCCAGTCGCGATAGGCGCGCGTGAGGGTTGCGGTGTCGATCCGGCCGAAGCCGTCGAGCAGCGCGCGGTGGCCGCGCGGGTTGAGCAGGCCGCGATCGTCGTGCTGGCCGTGGATTTCGACGAGATGCGGGGCGAGGTCGCGCAGGAGGCCGGCCGAGGCGGGCTGGTCGTTGACGAAGCCGCGGCTGCCGCCATCGGCCTTTACGATGCGGCGGATGATGAGCGGTTCGCCGGGTTCGAGGTCGAGGCCGTTATCGTCGAACAGCCGGGCGACCGGGCCATCGGGAACGGGCGCAGCGAAGATCGCGGTGACCGCCGCCTGTTTCGCGCCATGGCGGACGAGCGCGGTGTCGCCCCGGGCGCCCAGTGCCAGGCCGAGCGCGTCGAGCAGGATCGATTTTCCCGCGCCGGTCTCCCCGGTCAACACGCCCAGGCCAGCGGCGAAATCGAGGTCGAGCGCCTCGATCAGCACCACGTCACGGATGGAAAGCGCCGTCAGCATCGCGCCCTCCATAGCCGCGGAACAGCGCAAGAACAAATGGCTATGTGCGGCATGCGGGGCGAACGGTTGGGGGCGGGGTTCGATCCGTGGTCCTTCTTCGTCTCTCCGGACTTGATCCGGGGTCCTGCTTTTTGCTGGTCGGCGAAGAAGAAGAAGCGGGACCCCGGGTCAAGCCCGGGGTGACGATCGTGGTAGCTGTTCGTCATTCCCGCGAAGGCGGGAATCCATTGCCGCTGGCGTTTCGGCCGGAGTCGCGACGATAGCGTTTATGGACTCCCGCCTGCGCGGGAGTGACGGAGTCGAGTCAGTTCCCCGACGGGGTGCCCGCACCCGTATTCGTGCCGCCGGTCGTCGGGCCGGTCGGCGACGGGGTTACTGCCGGCGGAGTCTGCGGGGCGGGCTGGCCCTTAGACACATATGA